>NZ_JBFRQW010000018.1:104644-111346 GCF_041472735.1 Vibrio sp. 10N.261.46.E11 | reverse complement strand
AACTACTTATCGAAAAATTTTGCCTTGTTCTCAAGCCTTTTTCCTGCGCTATTTTTGATCACTTACTTACTGTGATTGGTATAACACCAAACCTAAAAGAAAAAGTCACAGGTTATCTGTGACTTTTTTGTGTTTGGCGCATACCTATTAGGTTCAACGCATGCATAAATTAACTCAACAACGAGTCTCTTAAACGACCTCAATCCCATCTAGGTGGCTCTTACTCTGTTGCCTTGCCGTACTAAAGAAAGCCTGCAGATAACGTTTGTCTTTCTCAGAGTTTCTTACCGCAGCAAACAATCGTCTTGAAAGCCCGTTACCCAATGGTTTACTGGCGATTAACCCTTGTCTCGAAAATTCACTGATTGCCCAATTTGGCAACGCAGCAACCCCTAAGCCTGCCGATACCATTTGCACCAGCATCAAGGTGTTGTCTGCTTGTTTCCATTTCTTTGGTTCAACGCCTGCTGGTTGCAAAAAGTGTTTCACTACATCGAGACGCTGTTTTTGAACCGGATAAGAGAGCATGGTTATATCGCTAAGATCTTGCGGTTCTATGCTCTGTTTTTCTGCCAAAGGTGAGTTGATTGCAGTGATCAAACGCATCTCAAAATCAAAGAGAGGTTCGTAGTGAACCTCAGAGCGAGGCTGAATGTCTGATGTGATCACCAAGTCGAGTTCGCCTGCCATTAGTGCGGGTAGGGGTTCAAAGCCAAACCCTGACGAGAAGTCTAACGTTACGCTTGGCCAAGCAACTTGATATTCCTTCAAAGCGGGCATTAACCATTGGAAGCATGAGTGACACTCGATCGCCATGTGTAATCGACCATTCACATCTTCTTTTAGGCTTGCGAGTTCGTTTTCAGCTTTGGCGATTTGTGGCTGTATCTCATCAGCCAGTTTTAACAAAATTTCGCCTTCCGAGGTAAATTTAACCGGTCTTGTTTTACGCAAAAAGAGCTGACCGCCAATACGGGCCTCAAGGTCTTTCAACTGGTGAGAAAGTGCCGACTGAGTCAGATGAAGAGAAGTTGCAGTCGCGGTTAGCGAGCCGCTGTCTCTCAAGGTGGTCAATGTTCGAAGGTGTTTAAGCTCTATCATGAGTATTCCTCATATTCCCTAAGCTAATTCAATATTTCTTAATAATCACCCTACGGTGTTTTCTTTCATTTGTAAACGTCTGGATGTCCAGATGGATTTAATAAATTAGCGGTTAGATTATTAAAGATGAAAATTATTAATAAACAAGATGAATATTTGGACCTTGTTCATCGTTCAGATTAGGGAGATAGTTTAGCCATCCAGACGCCTTTGTTAAAAATATAATCATTACAGGCAGTCTAACCGGAAATTAAAATTATCGAATAAGGAACAGACTCATGACGACAACAACGCATATTCTTGGCTACCCACGTATCGGTGAAAAACGCGAACTCAAATTCACGCTTGAGAAGTACTGGCGCGGTGAGCTCGATCAATCTGAGCTCAAGCAGATCGGCAGTGAATTAAGAAATCGTAACTGGAATGTACAAGCTGACGCGAATCTAAGCTTTGCAACTGCGGGTGACTTCGCATGGTATGACCATGTACTAACTACGACTCTACTTCTAGGCCACGTTCCCAAGCGCCATGCTGGTGGATCAGAAGATGAAAAAGCTTTCCCAGATTTAGATACCTTGTTCCGCGTTGGTCGTGGTCAGTCTCAAGTTCAATCTAGTTGCTGCGGTGGTTCGCATACGCCGAATGATGTTACTAAAGACAGTTCAGCTGCTTCTGACATGACCAAGTGGTTCAACACCAATTACCACTACATTGTTCCTGAGTTCAGCAAAGATGACTCTTTTGAAGTAAGTTGGCCTCAACTGTTTGATGAAGTGAATGAAGCGATTAAAGCAGGACACAAAGTTAAGCCTGTACTCCTTGGGCCACTCTCTTACTTATACCTAGGCAAAGAAGTGGAAGATGGGTTTGACCGCTTATCTCTACTTCCTCGCCTTCTTACCGCGTATCAAGCCATTTTGGCAAAGCTCTCAAAGCTTGGCGTAGAGTGGGTCCAAATTGATGAGCCAATCCTGGCTTTGGAGCTTGATAATCAGTGGGTAGATTCATTCAAGCTGGCTTACCAAGTGATTCAAGGCGATGTAAAACTACTACTTACCACTTACTTTGATTCGGTCACGGATACATTAGATAAAATCGTAGATCTGCCTATCAACGGCTTACATATCGACTTAGCAGCAGCACCGCAGCAACTCGATGAAGTGGTCAATAAGTTACCAGAAGACTGGGTACTTTCTGCAGGGGCGATTAACGGTCGCAATGTATGGCGTGCTGATTTGGCCACGCAGCTAGAGCTGTTACAGCCAGTGAAAGAGAAGCTAGGAGACAAATTGTGGGTGGCAAGTTCATGCTCGCTGCTTCATAGCCCTGTTGATTTGGAGTTAGAAGAAACGCTCAGCGAAGAAGTGAAGAGTTGGTTTGCCTTCGCAAAACAGAAAGTGACCGAGGTGAGCTTATTGGGTGCAGCGTTAGACGGCGATCAAAATGCCATTTTGGCGTGTGAGACTTACAGTCAACCAATTGTTGCTCGTAAGAGCGCGACTCATGTGAACAAGCCACAAGTTCAGGCTCGTATCAATACCATTACCAAAGCACTGGCAGAACGCAGTGCTCCATACGCAGAGCGCGCAGCGCATCAGTCTGAAGTTCTCGGGTTACCGCTGTTACCAACGACAACCATTGGTTCGTTCCCACAGACAGGAGAGATTCGTCTTCAGCGTAGTGCTTACCGAACTGGCAAACTGAATGAAGCGGAATACACAACCGCATTGAAAGGTCATATTGCTGATGCGGTTAAGCGCCAAGAAGCCTTAGATTTGGATGTGCTTGTGCATGGCGAGGCGGAACGCAATGACATGGTGGAGTACTTTGCAGAAAACCTAGCAGGCTTCCAAACCACTAAGTTTGGTTGGGTACAAAGTTATGGCTCTCGTTGCGTGAAACCGGCGATAGTGGTTGCGGATATCGAGCGTGAAAAACCAATGACGGTCGAGTGGTCGACTTATGCGCAATCCCTGACCTCGAAACAGATGAAAGGCATGCTGACCGGACCAGTCACTATTCTATGTTGGACATTCCCTCGTGAAGACATCTCACGCAAAGAGATCACTAACCAACTGGCGTTTGCTCTACGTGATGAAGTGTCTGATTTACAAGACGCAGGTATTAACATTATCCAAATCGATGAGCCTGCTATTCGCGAAGGTTTGCCTTTGAAAAAACGCGACCATGCAGAGTACTTAGAATGGGCAGTGGATGCCTTTAAGATCTCAGCGGCGAGTGCTAAACCAGAAACTCAGATTCATACCCATATGTGTTATAGCGAGTTCAACGAGATCATTGATTCAGTGGCCGCGCTAGATGCCGATGTGATTACCATTGAGACTTCTCGCTCGAACATGGAATTGCTGAAAGCGTTTGAAGAGTTTAACTATCCGAATGCGATTGGCCCCGGTGTTTATGATATTCACTCGCCAAACATCCCTTCAGAAGAGTGGATTGTAGATTTACTTAAGAAAGCGGCAGAAAAAATACCTGCAGAACGTTTGTGGGCAAACCCTGATTGTGGGTTAAAAACGCGTAACTGGGCTGAGACAGAAGCAGCACTCACTAACTTAGTTTCGGCGACGAAGACACTGCGTAAAGAGTGGCAATCAGCTGAGGCATAATTAAGTCTAAGATTTTGATTGATCCGTTAATCCACGATAAATCAAAACAAAGGCCTCACATTTGCGAGGCCTTCTGGTTTTATACTTGTTCGAATCTAACTGCTGCTCTGACACGTCTCTTTACTGATCAGCTTTTCAACCATCAGTTGTCCGCGCGTGTTGCGAATCTTGATGTTGTAAGCCAAGCCCATGTCGAGGTTCGCTCTGACTTCAGAGTTGGTGCAGTAGCTATTCACACTCATGTCTACAACCTGGTTTAAAGGCTTAGCACCTTTTGCATCTTGGTTGTAGATCATCATGATCTCGACGACAGTATTTTTTGCAAGCACACGCATGATAGACAGTGGGCCATATTCTATAGGTAGGCCTGCAGATAGTACGCCGGCACGATGGTGAGCCATCATCTCTAACTGTCTTTGTTTGTCTTGTTCACTTGATGAGCTACAGCCAGCGAGTAAGGCAATAGCCAGTGACCCAATAATCCATTTTTTCACGTTAAAATACTTTCTTAAATGGTTTAACAATCACATTCTGGTAGACACCAGCAGCGATGTACGGATCGGCGTCTGCCCATGCTTGTGCGTCTTCTAAAGAATTAAACTCCGCAATCACAGTAGAACCTGTGAAGCCCGCTTCGCCAGGGTTATCGGAGTCAATGGCTGGCATTGGACCAGCTGTTAACAGTCGGCCTTCATCGTGAAGTGTTTGTAGGCGTTCTAGATGTTGTGGGCGAACACTTAGACGTTTTTCTAATGAGTTTTCGACGTCTTGAGAAAAAATAACGTACCACATGTTGAGATATCCTTATGTTACTTCACTGAATTAGAGCGATTAAATTATTTATCTGGCTAATTTACGCGAACTAATGGGTATTGGAAGAGCTAATGATAAGAAATTGTGAAATGGTGCGGCAGAGTGAGAAGGTCTTTAGCATTTTTCATCGAAATGACTAAAGACCTTACAGTACGGTAGAGTTGTCGAAAGGACTATTTGTTGATTGGGCGAGGCTTACCGCTTTCGTCTACAGCAACGTAGTTGAATGTCGCGCCACAAACTTTGTAACGATCGCCGATGCCGTGATCAAGTACCGGCTTAACCCATACCTCTAAGTCGATATTCATCGAGCTGCGGCCAATCTTGGTGCAGTCGCCATAAACACAGACCACATCGCCAACCGATACTGGTTGTTTGAACTCGATGCTTGATACTGACACTGTGACTATTTTTCCGTTTGAGATCTCTTTCGCCAGTATGCCGCCAGCCAGATCCAGTTGAGACATTATCCAACCACCGAATATTTGCCCTGCTGCATTAGTATCAGAGGGCATCGCCAAAGTGCGAAGAAGTAAAGAACCAATCGGGTTCAAAGTTGATTGAATAGTCATTGTTGTACTCTTAATGGTATTGATTTGTTATGAATAAAATAGATGTGTTTACGGGACTTGTGGCGGTCGCATTTTTAACGTATTCACCGAACACAAACAATCAGTGGCCAATGATCACGAGTATCATTGGCCACTGTTAAATAGCATATTGATAATAATTGTATCAAAAAGGGGATGAGGACTCATCCCTAAGCGTTATTTCTCGTCGGTATTTTTACCTGAGAGCTCTTGTTGCTTATCGTTTTCTGGTGCTTGGTTTTTTGACTGAAGCTGGTCTTTTGGTAAATGTTTATAGATATAAACACCCGTTATCAAGGTAAACGCGAAGGTAGCGATGAGAAGGCCAAATACTTTGAAGTTAACCCACACATCCAATGGGAGGTTGAAAGCAACGTAAACATTGAGAATCGCACACAATGTGAAGAACAGAGTCCATGCCCAGTTGATCTTGCCCCATGCCGCATCAGGCAGTGTGATCTCTTTACCTAACATACCTTTAATTGCTGACTTGCCCATGATGTGACTGACCGTCAGACCAATCGCAAACAGTGCATAAACGATGGTGACTTTCCATTTAATGAAGTTGTCATCGTGCAAGAATATGGTCATGCCACCAAATACGGCAACCATTAAAAAGGTGATGATCTGCATTTTCTCTACTTTCTTGTAGATGATGTACGTCAAAATGATTTGTAATGCGGAAGCAACAATCAATGCACCTGTAGCCGTGTAGATGTCGTACATCTTGTAAAGCGCAAAGAAAATAATGAGAGGAATGAAATCAAGAATTTGCTTCATGTGACACTGACTATCCAGTTAGTTAAGTTGCAGACAGTCTAACCAAAACTGTCTCGATGCTAAATAGCTCGAGACAATTGGATGCCAATTAATTACATCTAACCGTTTTGGAGAGTTTAACCCCAATAAAGGATTGAAGCGCCTAATCGAGATTAAGAACGTTATTGCAGTGATGTGGTTTGGTAGCGAGGTATTAGCTTCTTGATATCTTCAAGGTAACCTTCGCTCTTTAAACTGTCTAAGGTGTTCTCGAGCTCTTGCTCACTCATGGCAAAACATGTCGATTTACCGGTCGTTAGGTCAAGGTATTCGTGATATTCACGCTCTGTGAAGTGGCCAATTCTGTCCATTAATAGGGTTTTAATTCCATGATGAATTAAGCCGTAATATGTATGTCTTTGTAAGGTCATAGCCTATCCTCCGTGACAAGCTGCAGTAAAACTGGTGCAACTTGCTGTATATTGGTTGGGTTATCTATGTCAAAGCAATTCGAATGCCATTTAATCCATTGGGGTAGAATTTCTGACGTAAAAAGTTGAATTAATTTTCTTTTCAACTAGTTAGAGGAATGTGCATTCTATTTCTTAAGAACCAATACGTAGTTGGCGCAAAATAGTTTTATTTTGAGAATGGTAAAATTCTCATTATGACGAACGACTGAAGCTTTAATGTTTCTCAATTGGCAATTTGATAGCCGCTAACCTCTAACCGACTAGCCAATCGACTAAAGTTGATAGGGAAGGGTTTTGACGGTTTTTAGGTTGCAGTAAGAAGTAATACCAATCGTAGTA
>NZ_JBFRQW010000018.1:35057-103882 GCF_041472735.1 Vibrio sp. 10N.261.46.E11 | reverse complement strand
TCTGCCTTGTTCTCAAGCCTTTTTCCAGCGCTATTTTTGATCACTTACTTACTGTGATTGGTATAACCGTTGCCGGAGAAAACACTATCTTCACTCGCTTTCTTAGACAAGAGAGAAGGAGAGGGCTTTGAGGCTCTCGGATTTTTATTAGCTCCAAAAAGGCCATTGTTTAAGTGTTTGGGTGTGTAGTTGGGAAGGGGAGAAGAGACGTACAAAAAAAGCCACTCGACTGAGTGGCTTAGTGCAAGGAAAGTAGGCAGAGCCTTGCGAACATTCGTAATCAGATAATCTGATTAGTATATTTTATTCCAATTAGTAAGAATCACATTGTTGTTATCGAAACTGATAGCTTCTACGGTCACTTTAGATATCTCATCTAATAGCTGTATGTCATCGGCTTCCGTCACTGTGACAGGAGCAATAACTTCTGAACTATCGCTCTTTTTCACTAGTGCATAAGAGTTCTTGGTAAGTGTTGCTTCAACTTCCAAAGATGAATAGATGCCGCTTTTATATAATTGCTGTGAAAGACCAAACTCACCAACTAGGTTTGTTGCTTTTAGCTGATCTGCATTGAATTTAACGCCATTAATTCCATCGTGGTAATAACGACCGTGAATTAATGAATCATCGAATTTGAAAGCATCGATGTATAGAGAGGTAGTTTGGTTTGGCGTTTTTGCCTGATAGTTAACTTGAACGAAGTATTCGGTTTCCGTTGAATTTTCACTCACAAAACCAGGAATTAATTTACCCCCAGATTCAACAGCACTTGATGCGACCGAAATTGTGCCGTAACCAGACTCTGCGCGGCTCTCTACTTTAAACTTCTCGTTATTACTATTACAGTCCTGGCATACCACGTTTACAAACTTTGAATAAGCTTGCGTAGGGTCTGAGGAGTTTTTGTTTACTTGAGTACGTCTAAATAGACCGGTTCCTGGAGTGTCGTCACTTGATGTTTGATAGAAAGTGAAAGACTCGTATTGCTCTTCGGGCTCGTCACTGAAGTTATAACCGTTTTCAAAAATGTAGACTAACTCTCCGCCACTGTTACCTACGTTAGAGCTGTAAGCAATGATTTCTTGGGGGATTGAGGATTCAAATTCTGATTTTACTGTGCTCTTGTTTAACTTAGTTGCCCAGTCATTTGGGTCTTGGCATTCGCCTTTCGATGCGAAATAGATAATTGAGACGGGGAGCGTTGTGATACCATTTTTTGTGCCGTATTGATCGACAACATAATCAATACCCGGCCAATTTTTCGCTTCTATGTTTTCTGCAATACAGAAGTCCATCACTTCTTTATCGACGTCTTTTGTTTTCGGGTTTTTCTTGAGGTAATCAACGACAAAACCAACTTCTTGAGAAGCATCGATCAGCTCTTGTCTCGTTTCTAATGGAAGTTGAGTATTTTGAGAGCCCGTAGTTAAAGATGTTAGCAAGGCAGTTGGCGATGTTTTTAACTGCTTAACATTGGTTGCGTCCATATAAAGCGCAGCTGAGTCAAAAAATGACGCTTTGAGCTTAGTTGTAATCATTTCATCCATACTACTACGCATGTTCTGACCGACTTCATGAGCACCATTGTAGTGAGCGTTAACGATAGATGAAGAGAATAGGCTTATACAAATGGTTGAAGCTAAAACGGCTTTTTTCATAATACTAATCCTCAATATCTATTGTTTAACTTGACTGAATTTGGTCGGTGTAGAAATAGATAGGCTGGTCTTTCCGACAGGCAAGTTCATAATCGCATCAACGCCTTCTGAGCTAAGTTTCTTTGATTGCAAATCTACCTGACTCAGTTTTTGGTTTAGGGTAGATTTAGTCGGATTGACTTGGTTGTTCTTCGGTTTTGAAGAGGTTGTTGAATTTTTGGGACTATCTCCACCACAACCGATTAAAGCTATGGGTAATATAATTGCGCTGATTTGTAGAAATTTAATCATAGTTATGGAACCTCATATAACATCGGTGAGACCAACCCAAAAGCTGATTGGATTATTAAGCCTTGTAACAAACGCTTACATGTCTACTTATAAATGAACCCACCCAAAACGGGCAATCGATTGCGTTGAACGGAAATTACTTTTTGTTCAGTGCAAATTGGTGAGTCGAGACTGTGAATAAGATATAAGGTGCACTAATTAATAAAACTCTAGGTTATTCATGTTCCGCGCTTTTAATCTACTTTCTCTACTTGTTCTGGCTTTTTCCGTATCTTTTTACGTTAAGGCGAGCGACTCTATTACAATCGGAGTTCAAACTTCAGGCTTTTCTCCGTATGTAGTTGTACAAGGGGGGGAGGTGTCGGGACTATTACCTGAGTTAACGAACTTCTACACTAAAGATGACTTGAATGGCTTACAGTTTGTCGGTTTTCATTCGCCGTCTGATCTAAATAACGTACTTAAAACTGAACAAGTAGATGCCATTATTACGGCAGAACAAAATGTTGCGAGTAGCGGTGTTATTTATTCTAAACCTATTTTATCTAGCCGAATGGTTAGCCTAAGTAGCGAGCCTATTGAAAGTCATTTATTAATGAAAGGGCGAAATCTTGCTTATTTTGAAGGCTCAAGTAACGCGTCTTCTGTGAAGTCACTCCTTCCATTTTCTTCTTTTGCGTCATATTCATCTTATCAAAGCGCGATCGCTGATGTTGCTCGAGAGAAAGCATTAGCCATTGTTGATGATGGAGTGTTACTGCACAATAAGTTAATGGATAGTCCGTATGAGTTGTTTTTGTCGGTCAACTTACATGATGGTTTACCTTTAAATAATTACGTCATTGCTTTATTGGATACGCCTAAAAATAGAAAGTTATTGGGAGTTATCAATACCGTTATAAGCCAAGATAACTCGAGTAAACTTGTCAATATCCGTAAGAAGTGGCTGAATGAAATACAAAGACGTTTGCTGTTGGTCGTTAGTAAAAATAAGCTGTTATTAACTGAAAAAGAGCAGCAGTTCCTCCTTCTTAATCCGAACATATATGTATCATCTGCGACAGACTCAAAGCCTATTTCTTTCAAAAATAGTGAAGGTAAGCCGGATGGTATTTCAATTGACATTCTGAACGAGGTATCCCGACTCACAGGGTTAAACTTTGTATATGAAAACGACCTCGACCTCCAAGGTAACGAAGCTCACCACGTCACTCTGCCAGTTATTCACACTAAGGCGACACCTTCTATAGGTGACGATGAGCATCACCTCTATTCTAAACCTTTCATGGTTGAACCATGGGCACTGATTGGTAAAAGTGATACGAGCAAATTGGCGGTGTTCGGTGAATTGACGAAGAGCTCTATGATTGGAACCATCAACGACAGTGTCGGTATACAGTTAGTGAAGCGTTATTGTGAGGCGTGTCCAATCAAGACCTATGGCTCTGAGTTGCTTTTACTGGATGCTGTAGATAAAGGAGAGATAGATTCAGCGATGCTTTCGCTTTATTTGGCATCCCCTTTATTGCAAGGACAGTACTCCGGGTATCTACGTGTAACGAGCCTACTGTCCAAAGACAATGATGTACCGGTATCCTATAGTGTCGAAGCAGACCAAGAAGTGCTGAACAACATTATCAATAAAGCGTTGTTCGCCATTCCTCACCACAAGTATCAGCAGATTAAGAAGCACTGGTTAGATGTGTCTTATGAGTCGGGGGTAGATACGGCCGATGTTATCTTGGGTGCGGCCATTTTGATCTCTGTAGCATCAGTTATCATTATGCTTGTGATGGCGTGGAGCTGGAAACTAAGACGTGAAGTTGAAGATCGAAAGCGAACTGAATCCGCCCTCAAACATCAAGTGGAGTTCGAGCGTTCATTATTGGACGCAATGCCGTTCCCTATAGTTGTGCGTAACTTGGATAACCAGGTAATTAGCTTGAACAGTGCCGCACAGCAGCTTACCGGTTTTGAGTTGATCGAAGCAACCATCGTTAATAACTTCGATGAAGACACAATGATCCATCACGGGGTTGTTTTACCGCGCCTAGAAAAAGAAGTCGTTTCACCTCAAGGTAGTAAACACTACGCATATTGGAAATGTCCGTATATTTCAAACGGGAATATCAAAGGCTCAGTGACCATTCTCGATGATCTTACAGAGCTTTACGAAGCGAAAAAAATTGCTAAAAGTGCCGATGACCGAGTTCAGAAACTTGCGAACAATTTACATGGTGCGGTTATACAGCATATTCAGCCCAAACGAAGTCTACATGACATTGAATTCGTCTTTATTAGTAATGGGGTAGAGGAGCTTTTAGGGCTTACTCCTGCTCAATTGCGCCGCTCTCCAATTAGTTTTTTCGCGCCGCTTAATGCTCAAGACCGCAGAACCTTAATTAAGAGAGTACGTAGCGGAAATAAAGAAGGAAAACTAAGCCTCGATATCGGTGTGAATATTGATAATCAAAAACGATGGCTCAATTTGCAGAGCAAGATTTCTGACTTGGGTGAGTATTATGAATGGGACTCTGTTCTTACTGATATCACTGAGCTTAAACAACAGCAAGAAGAGCTAACACAAGCAAGGCAAAGTGCTATTGCTGCCACTGAGGCAAAGTCTCGATTTTTGGCCAACATGAGCCATGAAATCCGTACTCCATTGGGAGGGATTGTTAGCTTGTTGGAATTGTCTGAGCAATATGAGGTTGGTTATGAAGTTCAGAAGATCCATACAACGCTGAGTCAATCGGCCAATAACTTACTGCATATTGTTAACGATATTCTCGATTTCTCAAAAATTGAAGCTGGCAAGTTGACCTTAGATTATCAGCCTGCAAGCCTCGATACATTGACTCTGAGAGTGACTCAATTACAGGCAAGGCAAGCTCATGCCAAAGGGTTACAGTTTAAATTTTGGCTAGACCCTGAGTTGAATGATTCGGTTCTTATGGATGATATTCGAATTGGACAGGTTCTAAATAACTTGTTGAGCAATGCCATCAAATTTACTGAATATGGAACCGTGGGTTTAACTGCAAAGTTAGTCGCTCTAAAAGACGAACAGCAACAAATTTGTTTTGAGGTGTTCGACAGCGGTATTGGTATAAGTGAAGAACATATTCGTAATCTGTTCCAACCTTTTGTTCAAGCTGATGAAGGAACCACGAGGAAATATGGTGGTTCTGGCCTTGGTTTGACAATCTCTAAACAACTTATTGAGCAAATGGGTGGCAACCTCAATGTAACGAGTAAAATCAATATTGGTTCGACGTTCTCTATTTCACTGCCACTTAAAATGCTAGCTGAGAATAACAGAGTGGACATGAATGGGAAAGTAGCGCTGCTAACTAAAACTTTCATGCAGCAAAGAGAATTAGAAAGCTACCTAACATCTTGGGGTATTAAGGTTATCTCAAAGAATGTTCATGCGACTAAAGAGCTCGCACATTGGATCGATACCATAGAGCCTGATTTTGTGTTTGTTCCCCATGAACTTGATCAGAGTATTGATACCCTCACTAAAAGCGTGCGATTTATCTGTGTAAGCGAACAAGGAATGTTATCGCCTGCACCTTGTAAGTTGGGCTGGAACCTATCTGCAAACCCATTACTGCCTTCACAGTTGACGCACTGTTTATACAACAGCCCGGCGTTCGTGGAAGATGTGGTCAAAGACGATAACAATCTAAAACTGAGTACTGAGTCGCGTGAGTCCGCCAAGGAAAATCATAGGCTTATCTTAATTGCGGAAGATCACCCGATCAATCAACAGATCATTCTTCAACAAATTGAGCAGTTAGGCTTCCATGCTGACATGGTAGATAACGGCAAAGAAGCCTTAGCCGCTTTAGATCATGAAGAATATGGGCTTCTGATTACCGATTGCCACATGCCTGAAATGGATGGGTATGAGTTAACAAGGCAGATACGAGCCAAAGAGCAGAGCCAAAACCAACCTCGTCTTCCGATCATTGCGTTGACCGCGAACGCTGTCCAAGGAGAAAACGATAAGTGTTTTGAGATTGGTATGGATGATTTCTTATCAAAACCAACCAAATTAAGAGTGATCGGTGAGACCATCATCAAGCACCTCGAAAAGGTGCAATCTGTTGTCGATAAGCCCTGCGCTGACATCTCAGAGGCCAAAAATGAATTGAATTCAGCCCCAATTGATCTTGCCAACCTAACCGAGTTATTTGGCGACTTAGATCTTGTTGAACAGATCATCACTGATTTTATTAAAAGCCATTCTGCGGACATGCCTTTGCTTCATAGCGCATGTCAACAGCGTGATCTCGAGGCCATTAAACAGATAGCTCATAAGATGAAGGGTGCGGCAAAAATGGTAGGGGCAGGGGACGTTGCTAGCCAATTGCAAACTATGGAATCTGAAGCCTTAAGTGGCTCTGATGGTATTCAGGCACATTACGATCACCTCGAACAGTTGACGAATCAATTGACGGCTTATTGTTCAGAATCAATCAAACTAGCTAAGGAGCTATCATGAACCAGCATGTTGTAGTGATAGAAGATCACCCTTTTCAATTGAATGTAATGGTGATGGTTTTAAAAAATTTGGGCATAGAGAATGTCCAACCTTTTGAATGTGGTTGTAAGGCTCTAGAGTTTATCGAAGCTTCTTCTGTCGATCTTATCTTATGTGATCTGAATATGCCGATGATCGATGGTATCGAATTATTGAAACGCCTTGCTGAAGCTGACTTTCAAGGCAATATCATCATCACTAGCGCGGAAAGCAAAACTGTCCTAGATTCCGCTAGAAAGATGTGTGAGGCGTTTGACCTAAATTTACTCGGTGTTCTTGAGAAGCCAATAGCAAAAGAGTCGCTGTCAAAGTTAATTAACCTTGATTCTACAAAAGATCCAGCGACTTCTAATTCTAATAACGACATCGATATAACGGATGGTGAGATAGAAAAAGCGATAAGCAACCAAGAGTTTATGTTTTATTACCAGCCGATAGTGTGTATCCATAGTGGCGAATGGCGAGAAAGTGAATCGTTAATTCGATGGCAGCACCCACGCTATGGGGTACTCAGCCCGTTTTTCTTTTTGTCTCGGTTACTTGAGTCAGGAAAGATGGGGGAGGTGATGAAGCAGTTAATTAATCAAGCGATCAATGAGAAGCCATTTCTGGGAAATCGTAGGTTTGCAATAAACCTAACAGCTAAAGATATTATCGACGGTGACATTGTTGATTATATTTTTGCTTTGCTCGACCAAGGTGAACTCGAGCCAGAGCAAATAAAATTGGAATTAACAGAGTCTGACTTAGTTGAAAGTGTCGCTCTTGCTTTAGCGTCCACCACAAGAATATGCATGCGTGGTATTCCTCTTGCTATCGATGACTTTGGAACTGGTTACTCTTCACTCAAGCAATTAGATGACTTGCCATTTTCAGCACTGAAATTGGATATAGACTTTGTTAAAAATATCCAAAGTAGTCGTTCTAGCCATGCCATTGTCCGCGCCACTCTGTACTTAGCTCACTTACTAGAGCTGAGTACGGTCGCAGAGGGTGTGGAAGATCATTCGCTTTGGGTAGACATACGTGAAATAAGTAATGTCGACACCTTGGTTCAAGGGTACTTCATTGCTCGCCCAATGCCTGCCTGTCAGCTCTTAGAGTGGAAAGAAGATTGGGACAGTAAAGTTCAAGAGCTGAACTTAATTGAAGAAATTAAATAAGCGGGTATTAAACATAACGGTAAATTTGTTTAGTGAATGTATTCGCTATTGAATATGAACAAACGTTAACATCAGCCGCAACCAGCGCTAATGAAAAAACCTTATGCTATTGTCTCGCTATATCAACATCAAAGTACAGTTTATTGTACTGCTCTCAATTATATCTCTTAGCTTAGCTGCCATTATCTCAATAAATGTTTTTATTCATAATGATAATAGCCAGCGTCTGAATCAGTTAGAGTCAAGTTACTACCCCGCACTTGAACACGCGACGAAAATATATTCTCTTTTGCCGAACGTGAAGCAACAGTTCGAAGCTGCCGTCGTTATGGAAGATGAGCAAGCGCTTGATTTTGCGCGCCAAATTTCTTCAGAACTACAAGCTGAAGCGAGTCGCGGTGCCGATGTTTTATCTTCTCAAGCGACAGCCTTTAATCAGTTGTCACAACAATTAGCAAAATACACGGACGCAGCATACGCGCTGAGTGAAGATTTCATTAATCTCAATGATTCTTTCGAGAGCCTGACCTCTAGAGCCAACCAACTTAACATTGAATATGATTCATTAGTTTCGTTAAGCGAGACGCTACGTGAATCGGCAAGCCAGAAGGTCGTAGACACTATCTTGCACTCTGAAAAAGCCGCAAACGACGCTGCGAATCAATCTATTTGGTTAGGTGTGTTCTTTTTGATCTCTGTGATTTCGGTTGGTTACGCAATATTCAAATCGGTTATTAGCTCAATATTGCTTGTCACAGAAAAGATGAAGGCGATTGCGACTGGGGATGGTGACTTAACGGTACGCATCGACTACGCAGGGAAGGATGAGATATCAACGCTTGTTGAGAGTTTCAATCAATTCATTGAAAAGCTACAAGGCATTATCGCGAGTACGCTAAGCATTGGACACGAGCTTGAGGTTGTCAGCGACAAGATTCGTAGCGAGTCGAATCAAACCTTGGCTCTAAATAGCACTCAACGTGATCACATCGAAGAGGTTACCGAGGCGGTCAATAACATCATCGACCTCATAGAACAAGTTGTTAACTTTGCATCGCATGCAGATTCTCAAGCTCAAAAAGCCAATTCTAGTGCTCAAACAGGAACACAAGTGGTTCTTAAAACGAGTAAAGAAATTGAAGAGCTTGCGACAAACATCCGTGATACGGCCTGTAAGTTGAAAGAACTCGATCAGAATGCAAGCAATGTTGGCTCAATACTAAACACTATCCAAAGTGTCGCTGAGCAAACGAATTTGTTAGCACTAAATGCTGCAATTGAAGCTGCGCGAGCTGGTGAACATGGCCGAGGTTTTGCTGTTGTTTCCGACGAAGTGCGCGTGTTAGCGAACAATACTCAACAATCCGCAACAGAAATTAATGCCTTGTTGGTCGACCTTAAGTCCGGCTCGAACGCTGCTGTTGGCGCTATGGACCAAGGCTTAGCGAGCTCGTCACAGGCGGTTGGAGACGCGCAAAACGCCGGTGATTATCTATTAGAAATTAGTGGGCAGGTAGAAGAAATTACCGAGCTTAATAAACAAATTGCAAGCACTACTGAGCATCAAGCTCGTGCTTCAAAACAAATCCACACCCATATGGATGATTTTAGACAGTGCTCTCATCAAGTGTCTCAGTCGACAGATCAACTCGAAGCTCTAAGTCACCAATTGAGTGGCATCGTTACAGAGCTGAGTAAATCAACATCACAATTTAAAGTATAACGGAGAACAACAATGACTAACTCCTCTTTTCGCTTATTGCCGCTAGCGGTAGCACTTGCGACTTCATTTGCTGCAAATGCTACCGACGAGCAAAAACTGGCTGAGCTTGAGAAAAAAGTCGCTATTCTTGAAGCAAAAGAAATGAACGCAGTTGCGGATAAATTTAGCTTCAACGGTTTCGCATCTTTGAACATGCAACTGGGCAACAATAGCCACGGTTTCATGAAGTCTCAAAATAAAGTGCGCTTTGACGAAGGTTCTCTAATTGGTTTACAAGGTGAGTTTGAAGTTAACGACTCTACTTCTGCTGTAGTGCAAATGGTTGCGCGCGGTAACAAAAAAGAAAACTGGACACCGGATGTTGAGTGGGCATTTCTAAGCCATAAAGTAACACCAAATTTAACGGTTCGTGGTGGTAAGCTGCGTCTTCCTCTTTTCATGTACTCTGACTACCTAGAAGTGGGTTACGCTCAAACAAGCGTTCGTGTTCCTAGTGAAGTATATGGTTCTGTGGTTCTTACGTCACTGACTGGTGGTGATTTCATCTATGACGTTGAGCTAGACGACAGCACAGTATCATTCCAAGGTTTTGTAGGTTCTCAAAAGCTTTCTGCTTCTAAGCATAGCTACAACGCAGACACGCAGTTTGATGATATCGCTGGTGGTGTGATCAACTGGACGGACGATACTTGGACGCTACGTGCGGTTTACGCTCAAGCAGTTGTAAGTTCAACAACAAACTGGAACGTTAAGAATAAACCACCTATTTTAAACACAACGTTTAATGATGAGAAAGCGAAGTTCTACGGTGTTGGCGGTCGATACGACAACGGTAATCTATCGCTAGTTTCAGAAGTCACTCGTACCACGGTTGAAGGTTTCTATCACGATGTAGATTCTGCTTACCTGACAACGGCTTACCGTGTGAACGAATTCACGCCTTACGTGACGGTTGCGCACATGGAAACGACGGATGATTCCGAGCGCAACAACCAAGTAAAGCGTAAAGTCGCAGAGTTTAAACAAAACCCGACTCTACAAAATGCCTACGCTTACGGTTCGGCTATGAAGGTTGCGAGCAACATGAATATCCAACGCACAACTTACAGCATCGGTACTCGTTGGGATTTCATGCCTAATATCGCGCTGAAAGGTGATGTTAGCTACCTAACTAACTTCGGTTCAACTAACGGTGGTGTAAACGCGTCTTACAAGAACGAAGACAACATCTTGTACACGGTTAAAGTCGACGCTGTATTTTAAGGAAGAGAATTATGTTTAAAAAAGCATTGGTAGCCGCTGCTCTTTTTAGCAGCATGAACGCTTTCGCAGGTTTGGTTGTGGTTGGTAATCCATCAATGGGTGAGCTTGACGCTTCAACCGTTAAAAAACTGTATCTAGGTAAAGCAAAGTCTCTACAGATTGAAGCGGTTGACTTGGAAGACGGTCACCCACTTAAGGGTACTTTTCACCAAGCTATTACAAAGAAGACAGAAGCGCAGCTTCAAGCTTACTGGGCAAAGCGAGTATTTACAGGTAAAGGTCAACCACCTAAAGCTGTAGGTCAAGAAAGCTTAGCAAAAGACTTGGTTGCAAGCTCTTCAAACAAAATTGCTTATATCGATGACTCTTTAGTTGATAGCTCAGTTAAAGTTCTTCTAAAGCTCTAGTCTTGAACTATATAGCACAAGTTTGAGCTATAAAATAAAAGATTGAGCTGTAGAGTAAAGGCTTTTCATGTGGCGCTCTATTAGGGCGCCACTCTTACATTTGCTTACGTTTGTCGTTATATATCTTACACAATCCTTACACTTCTCGGACAAATACCTATCCTTCTGTTTTTCATCGTAATTATCAAGTTGCGTTTTTATTGAATTTACAAAAAATACACTGACTTTGCATTTTTAAGCATTGGGATTAGTAAGTGCTTATCCTTGCATATTGAGATTATCTGCTTGGCTTATAGAATGCGCGGGTAATATAAACAAATAGGTGGGGATACAATCTGATGCTAAATGACAAAAGAACAAAAATCTTGAGCTCAGCAGAAAAGCTATTTATTTCTCAGCCTTATAGTAAAGTTTCAATTCGGTCTATTGCTAAGTCTGCGGGTGTAAGCCCCGCGTTAATTCTTTATTACTTTAATAACAAAGAGCAACTGTTTGATCAGCTCATCGAAGAGCATACGAGTCGTTTCCAACATCAATTCTCGAAGTATCAGAGAGTAGATGGAATTCAACTACAACACTTACTTTCTGAACTTATAGAGTTTTGGGAAGCTGCGCCTAACATCTTTTTACTATTCACTTTTGGCGGTAGCTCATACAATTACGACAATGTTCAACGACTGAAAGAGTCGAAGTTTGGTTACACCTACAATAAGACTCTTGAAAATCTTCTTTATTTAGTTGATGGCTGTAACGAGTCAAACTTTCATTATTACCAGATGTTGGTTACGTCGTTAGTGTCTCAACCATATTTAGCAAATAAGCAACAAAAATATAACAATGACAACTCTACGTTTAACCTTATGCAATACCAAGAGGTTATAGCTAGCTTATTTAAAGAAGAGACTCGCTTTGCTTATTAAATAACTGCTTATTAAGTAATTGCTTACTAAATGATTCTTCATAAGTTGTGTTTTGGGTTTTAATGGCTAATTCTTAGAAATACGTTATGAAAAAAAGCGCCGCTCATTTGAGTGGCGCTTTTTTATGAGGAATACAGCCTCTAGTCGGGACTGTTAACACATAAGCAATAGGCTACTCAGTTTGATTTTTGAGTGTCTGAAACCCAAAATAAATTCGCATGAACGTAGTTAGCCAGCATGCGGTGCCAAAGGTGTAGGCGATAACAGCAAAGTGTTGAGACCAAATACAGAAAGCAATGAAACAAGCAATGGTTTCTGTACCTTCGGTTAACCCAGACATGTAGTAGAGAGACTTATGTTTATAGACTGGGTTTTCGATGCCTCGTTTGCCTGCCATCACGGCAAACGCCAAAAAGCTGCTGCCAGTACCGATAAAAGAGAAGATCAAAAACGCACCGGCAATGGCGTTGTGCTCTGGATTGGCAATCACAAAGCCAAAAGGAATCAGCGAATAGAAAAGGAAATCCAAGCTGATATCGAGGAAGCCACCTGCATCACTGATGCCTTGGATTCGAGCCAAAGCCCCATCAAGCCCATCACATACTCGGTTGAATACAATGAAACCTAGAGCCCATTCATATTGTTGAAATGCCAACGCTGGAAGTGCTAAACACCCGACCAGAAAACCAAACAAGGTGGTTTGATTAGCTGTGATACCAAATTGGTTCAGTAACTTAGCTGATTGGTTTAATGGCCACTTAATGACCTTGATGGAGTACTTATCCAGCATGATGACTCCTCCATGGCCAAGACAGCACTTGCGCCCCTTGAGGTACGTCAGCTTCGTCGTGCGTGACCATTAATGTTGGGATATTTGCTTTTGTCAGCTGTTCGAAGACCCAATCGCGAAATTGTGCTCTTAACTCTTGGTCTAACTTACTAAACGGTTCGTCGAGTAGGGCGAGCTTCGGCTTCGCCAATAACATACGAGTTAAGCTGATTCTTGCACGTTGACCACCAGATATTTGATCCGGGAAAGACTCTGCCAAGTGAGTTAGCTCTATGTCTTTTAGTGCAGCCATCGCTTGCTGTTGACGAGCGGAGCCCTTAATTGAATTAGGCAGAGAGAACGCCAAGTTTTCCCATACCTTGAGGTGAGGGAACAACAAGTCATCTTGAAAAAGAATACCGACTTCACGCTGATGTGAAGGCAGGTCATCCAGCTGAATGTCGTTCAAAATAACGGTGCCAGAATATGAAAACTCTTCATTAAGGTGACCTGCTACGGCGTCTAACAACGTCGATTTTCCGCAGCCGCTCGGCCCCATCAAAGCCAATACTTGGCCTGATTCTAATGTTACATTTAGCGCTGAGAACAGCGATACACCATCGTTTTTATGGATGGCGAGGTCGTTGAGGTGCAGACTCATTCGTTAGAAAACCTTTAAAAGTAAGACGGCGATATCTGAGTTGAAGTCGGCTGACCAATATCGCTAAAGAGAAAAAGAACAGCGGCAATAAGGCCTGCCAGATAGCATAAATTGCAGTCACCCTGCGGTCGAAACCACTGGTAAGGGCAACGGCTTCTGTGGTGATTGTGCTAATACGGCCCGCGCCGAGCATCAAGGTAGGTAAGTACTGAGCCAAACTCACGCTGATCCCGACCGCCCAAGCAAAGGCAATAGCGGGTAACAAGATAGGCAGCTTGATGGAGTACCAGCTTTGAAATGGCGATTTACCCAAGCTCAACGAGGCTTTTATCAGGCTGTCATTGAAGCTTTTCCAAGGGCCATCCAAAGACAGATACACAAACGGGAAAGCAAAGAAAACATGCGCCCAAATCACCCAGAACTCATAAGCGTTGCTGCCTATGTATAGGGTGGTGACTTGCATGCCGAATAATACCGAGAGTTGAGGTATCAACATTGGGATAGCGATAATGAAGCCCGGAACTTGCCACTTGTATTTTATTCGGTATTCGTGAGCAACCAACGCGAGTAATAAAGCAACGGAAGCGGCAATCAGACCAATCCACAAGCTTTGCCCAACAGTGCTCATGATGCCATCCCACTCAAACTCCCAAAAACGCATGCTATATCTGCTAGGGAGTAGGTCAGGGAAACGCCAACGCTGCGCAAAACTCCAGAAAATCATCAACGGAATGATCATCAGTGACAAAGCTGCAAGAGCTGTGAATACAGTTTTCCCAGGAAGGTTCGTGCCTGTTCTGCCTGAATATTGCCAAATTCGAAAGTATTTAAGGATCGCCCATTCAACGAAACGTGCTAAGGCGATGATTAACGACGCTAAACCAAATAGAACAATAGCTCCGGCTGCTGCTCGCGGCAGTAGGTTAAGATCTGGATCGTTAAACCATTGCCATACTAATACCGCAAAGGTTGGCGGGTTTGTCGGGCCAATGATCAAAGCAATATCGACAACCGAGACACTGTAAGCGAGTACCGCCAGCATTGGGAAGCGAAGCTTAGTAAACCATTGTGGGAAAATACATTTCCACCAAATCTGAGCACGGCTATAACCCAGAGATGCACTGACCTTAGTGATACGTTCTACATCAATTTGCTGCAGTATCGAAATGCTCATTAGCAACAAGAAAGGTACTTCTTTGAGTGCGAGCATAATGATCAAGCCGAACGCGTATGGGTCTTTCACCAATAACGCCAATTCTGAGCTCGTAGCCGATTCGTCAAGCAAGTGATGCACGGCTCTGGCTCCAAGCCCTGTCGGGCTGAATAGGAAAGCAAAGCCGATAGCGAAAGCCACATGCGGAATAGCCAGCATTGGCGATAGCGTTAACTCAATCTTTCTCCAAAACTTGTTTCCCCAAGAGGCTTGAAGAATACAAAAGGTTAGGAAGCAGGCAATATAGCTGCTTGCAATCGCTGAACCTAGGCTCAAGCCAATAGAGTGCCAAGCTCCTTCCCATTGAAAGACTTGGCTAAAACCGTTGAGTGTTGGTTCCTCTAAACCTAGGGGCGGGATGAAACTCAGTGACGAAGCCACGACTCCCGCCACCCCGGGAATGGTTGGGATAATGCACACAGCTATAACAACAAAATATAGAGCGCGTAGCATAAAGATTAGTTACCGTATCGCTTCAGCCACTCTTTCTCGAGCGCGTTTTGCCAGCTAGGGTGTGGTTCATCAACCGATTTAAATTGCTGGGTATTTTTAGCGCTACCGGTCAGGTACTTGCTGCTCAGTACCGAAGGGTCGCCCCAAACATTGAGGTCACCTTTACGAGATTGCGCTTCTGGGCTCAGCAAGAAGTTAATGGTCACTTGAGCTCCTGCGGTTGCATTGGCATTCCAAGGAATCGCAAGGAAGTGAATGTTAGACAGAGCGCCGCTTTCTAGAGCATAGGCCTTGGTGGTTTCCGCTAGGCGGCCGCTTGCTTGTGCTGAATAGACAGAGTTTGGGTTAAAGGTAATCGCTAAATCGAGCTGACCGTCATCCAGAAGTTGAATGCTTTCAGATGTACCTGCAGGAAATTGCTTTCCGCCTCGCCATGCCACTTTATGGAATTTATCTAAGTAAGCCCACAGTGGTGCTGTAACTTCTTGGAAGTTGTCTTCCGAAACAGGTTGAGCCAGTGCAGGGTTGTTGTCTGTTAGCTCAATCAGTAGAGACTTGATGAAGCTGGTGCCATGAAATTCAGGTGGGCGAGGGTAGCTTAAGCGATTCGGGAAAGCTTGAGCGTAGCTCAACATCTCTGAAAACGATTGTGGAGGGTTGTGTAGTGTCTCTTGGTCGTGAATAAACACCAATTGTCCAACGCCCCAAGGTGCTTCAAGGCCTTCTGTTGGTTCAGAGAAGTCGACATCAATCGGTAAAGACTTATCGACGTACTGCCAGTTTGGAAGCGACTCTGTGAACGGGCCAAACAACAAAGCGTTGTCTTTCATCGAACGGAAGTTTTCGCCATTGATCCAAACGATATCAACACTGCCTTCGCTGTTCTTGCCTGCTGCTTTTTCTGCAAGTAAGCGAGTCGTGGTTTCTGCAATATCGGTTACTTTCACATGCTTTAAGGTAACACCAAAGTCACTTTGTAACTCCTTGCCTGCCCATTGTAGGTAACGATTGATCTCTTGGCTTCCGCCCCAAGCGTGAAAGTAGACAGTTTGTCCCTCTGCCTGCTGTTCTATTTGGTTCCAGTTGTCGGTTGATGTTGCTTCGTCAGCATAAATGGTTGCGCTGTATGCAACGGTTGCCATGATTCCTAACGTACTTACTATCTTGTTCATAAACTTTTCCATTTGGTAGTGAACGGGTAAGAGCATTGTTATTTCGAACTCCCTTATAGTTATTCTATCTGTTTCTGAAATAATTTCTAATTCAACAGTAAATTCAATCAATTACTTAAGGGCTCTTACCATCCTAGCAACAGACCGTTGAACTGATGAATTTATTGCACTCAAATGATAGATTTTTTAGGTTTATTGGGCTTGGTTCGAAAAGTAAGCGATGAGTGTCAGTTTTGAAGGAGTCATGAGTGTAAGAAAGCAATAAAAAAGGAGCCACTAGGGCTCCTTTAATCAATCTTTGGTTTCGATGACGGATTAGTTTACCCAGTCACGAATTGTGTAGGTTAGCGTGTGTACATCGTTTTTCAGTACTAGCGTATCGTTTGTTAGTGTTACGTCGCTCCACTCGCTTAGAGTAGCGGAAACCGATTGTTCGATTTCCATTGCTGAGCCGTGACACATTTTCATTGTCATGCCCATTTGCTTAATGCGGAATTGACCGTCTTTTAGTTCGCCTTGACCGAAGAAATTGTTACAACCAGCCATGCCGTTGGCCGTCATCTTTTCGCCGATCTCTAGACGAGGTGTTGCTTGATGTTCGCTTTTCTCAATGTCCTTGCCATCAATTTGCGCAAGTTCCCAATTATGGTGCTGTAGATCGGTTGGTGTTACTTGCATCGCGTTATCACCTGTTGTTGTGCATGCTGCTAGCATCATAGGTAAAGCGGCTACTGCTAGTAATTTTTTTGAACTAAACTTCATATTGTAAGGCTCCAAAGGAAAGAACGAAGTTACTGAATATATGTAACTTGATAGGTTCAAAGTATAGTTTACAAAACACTATATGTGTCAGTATAAGGTCATAGTTTAGTATGGATTTCATGAGCTAGGCGACAAATTAATCGCTTGTTTTTGAGATAGTAAGCGTAATTTTGAATATGTAAGGAGGCGCGGTGGAGCAGTTAGAGTTTTTCCAAGTTCCAAGCCCTTGCGTTGGGGTTTGCTCAAGCGATGACAAAGGCTATTGCAATGGCTGTATGCGTAAAAGGGAGGAGCGCTTTAATTGGATGTCGATGACGCCGTCAGAACAGTTACACGTCATAAAGCTGTGTCGTCAACGCTATAGAAGAAAAATAATGAAGCAAAAAAACTTGGTTGGTAACTCGGTCGACGAAGAGGGAAGTACAAGTCCCCAAAGAGATCTTTTCGGCTAAAGAGGAAGTATTGAGATTTCATTTAACCTCGAGGTAACTATTACTTTACATAATGGTTGGGGTGTAATATTAAGGTAGGTACCTGAAGGAGTGGTGTCGGTATGAATAATAAGAACGGAAAATTCAAAAAAGAGCCAGTTGAAGCACTGGATCGAAAACCAATCGGGGCGAAAGATGACCCTGAAGAGACTCCGCGTGATTGGTATTCGATGTCAGAAGAAGAGCGAATGGAAATCCTTTCTCACCTTTCAGACATGCCTTTTCAATAATACCGCTGGTTCTTCAGAGTCTTTCTTAAAGCCCTGTTTTCTTAAATAAACATATTGCTAAACAAACATGTGATTCGCTTTCGTTACACCACGATGGTACGTGCAAAATGTATCATCGGCTTCGGTGGTTTTACTGTGAATTTTAATGTTTGTGATCACTTCTACAGCCCCTGCATCGTAGCAAGCTTGTTCTGCTTTTTTAACGATATCGAGGAGTTGGTTGAGTTCACCTTTCATCGTGGTTTCCATTGCGCCGACTTGGAATGGAACATCGGCCGCTTTTACCACTTCAATGGCTTTATCAACAACTTCGAAATTGTTGCCTTCTTTAACGCGAGGGATCACTTGGAAGGCAACCATCACTTCTTTTTCTCTTTTTAACTCAGACACTTTCTGCTTACTCAATGAAAGGAAATTGTTGCAGATGATAGGTTAATGCGGAGATAAATTCTACAGCGGTTAAACTAGCGGCTTATTAGCTTATTAGCTTATTAACGTATTTGCCTACTTGCTACCCCAGTGGTCGCTAACCCAACCACCTATGTGCTCATCAAAATGGCTGCCACTGAATCTCTGGTTACGTTCAACCGAAGTATCGCAGTCATCTTTGTTATCTATTAGGGTTTGTATGTAGTTTGCCATCGGGTCATTGCAATGTTGACGATCTCGGCGGGTTGCCACTTCCTTAATCAGTTGTAATCGATATGCAGAGCTAGCACGTTTCATTTTAATGACCTCCTGTTTTAGACACTAATAGAAAAATCTAGTTGCCAGATATAGGGGCGTCAACGTGATTTAAGAGTATTTTTTTTGAGCAACCAAGAATCAATACGTTGGCATCATAATTCACAAAAGTGTCATTTAAGTTGGCATGTTTAGAGCAGTTTTTGGGTGTGATTTTATGTTTGATTGCATATGAAAAAGCCCAGTAAAAACTGAGCTAATTATTCTATTTCTGGTTACTTAAAGCTATTTCTGGTTACTTTGAGCTGCTTGGTTTGCTCTTAAATTGTTTGATGCTTTTCTTTTTTGCTGTTCGTCGGTTGGCCATTTTGTCTTTTGGCGGACGCTTACGAGCTGTTGATTCTGATGCCGGTTTATCCGTTACAGGGAAACCTTCCAACGATTGCAGCGGCAGTGGCTTATTGGTCAGAGTTCGAATCGCATTGAGGTGCTCGTTTTCACTGTGGCTAACCAACGAGATAGCACAGCCTGCGCTTCCTGCTCTCGCCGTTCTTCCTACGCGATGTACATAAGTTGCAGAGTGAGAAGGTAACTCAAAGTTGATCACAACAGGTAGCTGATCAATATGAATGCCACGAGCCATCACATCGGTTGCGATAAGCACGCGAGTTTCGCCATTTTTGAAACTCTCTAACGTCTGCGCTCGTTCTTCTTGGCTCTTGTTGCCATGTAACGCACTCACGCTGATCTTAGCTTTGTTTAATCGCTTAGTTAATGCGTCTGCATTGTCCTTGGCGCCAATAAAAACCAACACCTGTGGCCATTGGTTCTGATTAAGCAGAGCAATCAGTGCTTGAGCCTTACTGCCTTTGTTCACGAGATACAGTGTTTCTTCAATAGTTTCGACAACGCTATTTTCTTGGTGAGTCGTGATCTTCTCTGGGTTTGATAAAAGCGTTTCAGCTTGATTAACCAACTCTGGAGGAAGTGTTGCTGAGAATAGCAATGACTGGCGCTTCGCTGGCAGAGCTTCGGTGATCGCTTGAATATCTGGCCAAAAGCCCATGTCGATTAATCGGTCTGCTTCATCAAGAACCAAGGATAGACATTGAGTTAACTCCAATTCGCCGCTCTTGATAACAGCAAGCAAGCGTCCCGGTGTGGCGATTGCCAATCGTGGCTTAGATGCTAATTGTTGCTGTTGCTCATCTGTATTCACACCGCCCGTTAGCGTTACCATTTTGATATCGAGCGCTGTCGCGATCGGTTCTAAAGACTCCGCAACTTGAGACGCAAGTTCTCGTGTTGGAACGATAACCAGCGCTTGCAGTTCATTTACATCATGCTTGATGTTGTTCAGCAAAGGTAAGCCGAATGCCAACGTTTTTCCGCTACCCGTCTGAGCCAACGCCAGCACGTCTTTCCCCGCAATAATTGTAGGAATTACCGCTTGTTGTATCTCTGTCGGTTTAGCGAATAGAGAAGGGATGGCCGCGACGGTTTTTGGGTTAAGGGTTAGGTTATCAAATGACATAAATGAACCACGTATCAAAAGGGAGGTGGAGTTTAACAGGACGTCAAAAGTTAGGAAATCAGTTTATCGGTAAACTTCAGCTTGCCCTTTAATCTCAATATAGGGAAATCAAACTTGAGATAGACGACTTACATCTCATTTTTTATTGAACCCCAAGGGCTATGGATATTTTGTAGTAAAAACCTAAAGCAATTGGTCATAAAGTCGATATAATTATTAGTTATCCATTTGGTTGGCATCTCTGTTTTGAATCTAGATTAGAAGTTAAAAGGATGATTAGAGCCAACGGTATTGGGTATTTTTGAGTTGTTTTACTAGCTTGTGTTTTAATAAATAGAAATAAACATAGAGACAGGGAGTCATCGATGAGTGAAGAGTCATTCACCCAGAAACGTGAGTATTACCGCCTGAAGTATCCCAAAAAGGCGCGCCCGGTGATACGAATCAAAGATGAACTTTTTCATGTCAGTGAAGTGTCTGAAAAGGGCGTACGCCTAATGGTGCGTAACATCATTCCTGTTTATCGCGGCTTTTCAATGGCAGGCACCCTAAGGTTGCATGACAACAACAGTATCAATATTAGTGGTGCGGTGTTACGACAAGAAGGGGACGAAGTTATCGTTCAGTTATCACAAGGTCCAAGCTTTAAAGATATGGTGGCTGAACAACGACACATTAGGCAAAGGTACCCGGTTTTCTTCGCGAACCTCAGAGTGGCATAAGCAAAGCATCTAAACGCCTAAAACCCCAAGTAACTCACAGTTATCTGATATAAAAAGCCCAGCACTTTGACGAGTACTGGGCTTTGTTATCTATATGAACTATAAAGACAAACTGTTTCTAACGACAAACTAACGAGTTTGTTTCATCTTATAGCTCGTCTACTGTTGCCCAAACCGCTGCTAGCATGTCGTGACCAAATGCAACACTGCGCTCTGGAGACCAACCGTACAGTTCGTCAGCGTGGCTGATGTGATCTTTAAATGGCATCTCGACAGTGTATGCCAAACACTTGAACTGTTCGCCGATCCAGTTTGTACCGACTGTCATATTTGCTTTGCCCGGTTCGTCTTTATCGTAACCAAATTCATCTTGGAACTCTGGCGTGATAGTCAGAAGAGCTTGCTTGAAGTGATTCTCTAGCTTAGCAATGCGCTCGTTGTATGAAGGTGTGCCTTCGCTGCCCGCTACAAAGTTATACGGGATTGCTTCGTCGCCGTGAATGTCTAGACACAGGTCAACGCCAGTTTCTAGCATGCGCTCACGTACAAGGAAAACCTCAGGGCTACGTTCCATAGAAGGTGACTGCCATTCACGGTTTAGGTTAACGCCAATTGCGTTAGTACGCAGGTGACCACGGATGCTGCCATCTGGGTTCATGTTAGGAACAACGCGGAATACAACGCTGTCTAGCAGTGAACGACCTACTGTATTTGTTTCATCAAGCAAGCGTTGTAGCAGACCTTCGATCAACCATTCAGCCATGGTCTCGCCAGGGTGTTGGCGACCAATGACCCAGATGTTTTTCTTCTCTGCACTTGGCTCACCGATGGTTAGCAAAGTGATGTCGTTGTTGTCTAATGTGTGACCCAATGTTTCAAGTTTACAAGCAGGGTGCGTTTGTGCGCTGTGCAGAAGGTCTTGATGACGATCGTATGAGTACGGTGCGAAGTACGCGAAGTACATTGAATCGTGTTCAGGAATGATATCGAAACTTAATGTGTCGCCATCGAATTGAGATGGAATACGGAACCATTCTTCACGGTCGTACGATGCAACTACATCGTAATCTTTCCAGCCTTCAGGGTATGCAGACGTTGCCAATTGACCGATTTCAAAGTGGTGTGCTTGTTGAGCATCGCTTTCTAAACGGAAGTGAAACCACTGAGAGATTTCAGTCTGGTTGTCTGCTGGGATAGTCAGTTGAATGTTTTGTGGTGAATCTGCTGAAACGACGTGAATGTTGCCGCTTTCGAAATTGCTGAAAATTTTCATTGTAGTTTTTATCTCGTAGTTGAGTTGCCATAAGACTAGCACACTTTTTTTCGAGCAAACCACTAACTAAATCGTAATGAGATGTTATTTCAACTATCTACTTTTTAGTTGTCTATTTTTCAGCAACCCAGCTTCTAACTATCGGCGCTGGCAAGTGGTACACCCGCGGCAGGCAGAACGTGTGTGGCGATCTAACTTGCTACGTTGCACCTTGCAGTAAGCGTTTTTCAATGCTCTTCGTCCAGAAAACCAATCATCGGGTTTCGCAAGAATCAGATAACCATTAAATCGTTTAACGAGCTCGATTCTGTTTTGCTCGATGAACTTGCTATCAAACCCAATTTCAAAGTAATCAAGCGCTTGTTCGATGGAGGTGAAACTCGCTATTTTTTGCTGGAGTTCTGTTTGGCTCATGGGAAGTAGGTTTCTGTTCTGGTGACAACTATTGTATCGAGTTTACGATTTGTTTTATTGATTTTAGTTATGACTTACCTGGGTTTGAATCGTGGGCTTTTTTAACTTGAAGTGATCTTTTTAACTCTTTGAGGATTATAGATAAAGTACTAACGAACAGTAACAACTACCAAGCCAGATAGGGGAATCAATGAATCGAATCAATCCAAAGAAACTACTTCGCAGTAAATGGACGGCCGTTAGCCCTTTGAAGAAAGAAAAGCACTTTATGGTCACAGAAGTTGAATTTGATGAAGGGGAGGTAGTGCGCTGTATGATAGAGGCGGTAATGACCAAACGAGAAGAAGACATCAATTGGCGAGACCTTACTGATAATCAAAATTGGCTCCCAGGCTGGAAGTAGGGCTAGAAGCCTGTTTGATTCGAATCTGGTGTTAATGGCGAACTGGCGTTTATCGGATATTCGACGCTCGCCTTTGCCAGTATCTGAGCCCCTCTAACACGCCCTCTGCATGTGTTGCTCTGCTGGTGTATACGTTATCTCGATCGGAGAGGTGAGCGATCTCAGGGTAATGATTCGCGACCAATATTGAATTTACGCCATCTATGGTTAGCATCGAGGTGTCGTTCGCTGAATCGCCAGCCACGCATACCTCTTCAATGCTTAATTGATGTTGTTTAAGTAGATGATGAATCGCTGTGGCCTTGTTGACACCCTTAGGCGTGATATCTAAGTACCAATCGTGGGAATAAGTAAGGTGTACATCTAAACCGTGTGATTCCAGACGAGATGCGATCAGCTCATGTTGAGGCTCAGACAGCTTCCCTTCAAAAGTAATCTTGTAATCACCTTGATGATTTTCAAAGCGTTCGCCCATAAAGTCGAGTGGTGCGAGTGCTGTCTCTACTTTGGATTTGTTCCACGACGCTTCTAATTGGTTGTGCCAAACATGGTCTGGTTTTTGGGAATGAACATGATGAATTCTAGTACCAACATCGCTGATAATACTGTGTGGTTTCGGGTAGTTATCAGACGCCAACCCAACTCGAATTGACGGCAGTGTTCTACCTGTCGCGATGATAAAGCGGATATCCGGTTGTTTTGTTAAGTAGTTAAACAACTGATCAACCCCATGAGACGAGCCGCCATCAAGCGTTCCATCAAAGTCACACACCAGCATTTTTATCATTCTAATACCTGTCCTTTTATCCGTCCGAAAGAGTATCCAGCCTTTAGATAAAGAATGGATCAGCAATGTGTACTCTACAAGTTGTCTTTCGGCCTGGGTAATCGACTTTTGACAGTTTGCAGCAAGTATCACAGTTGGTGTTATGTCTTCTATATCGGAGATGAAGGTATCAATCTGATCTGTGCCTGATTGGACGGACTCTATCCAGATTGTCCTTCATATGTGTGTAAAAGTCATTGGGAGTGCGCGCCTCGTAATGGTGTTAATTTACCGGTCTTGGTGGCGTTTAAATCCTCTTAATTGGTTTGTATTCGAATTATTTGTACACGAACTATTTGTGCATGTTTCTGGTCTATTTAGCCTATTAATTGTTCTGATGTAAAATAAATATTCAATAATCTATCAGTAAGTAATACATAATGTCGCAGGTGTTGAATGTGATTTAAATTTCTTTATTATCAATATTTTGCTTTATCTTGGCTTGGTGTTTGACCTTTGTTTGGGCTGGGGTTTTAACGGTTTTTTATAGACTTTACAGAACGATGCCCCTTGATTTGCATGGGTTAATTGCTTAGAGTGCTAATCGTTTTTCGGGTTTAAATAACCATTTTAAAGTTTAAACAACCGTTTTTGAGTTTAAATAACCGGTTTCAAGTTTAAATAACTATTAGTTTAAATAACTAAGAAAGGATTAGATTACATGGATCCCATACTGGAAGTTAAGGGACTGTACAAGGTGTTTGGTGAAGACACCGACCGTGCTTTTACGATGATTAATCAAGGTGCGGACAAAGACAAAGTTTTCGAAGAAACAGGTCTAACGATCGGCGTTAACGATGTTTCTCTTAGTATTCAAGAAGGCGAGATTTTCGTCATAATGGGACTGTCAGGATCTGGCAAATCAACCCTAGTACGCCTTCTTAACCGCTTGATTGAACCTACCAAAGGCAATGTGCTTTTACGAGGCAAAGATATTGCCCACATCTCAGAAGATGAACTCCGCGAAGTTCGCCGCAATAACATCTCCATGGTTTTCCAAAATTTCGCATTGATGCCTCACATGACTGTGATCGAAAACGCCGCGTTTGGCCTTGAGCTTGCGGGTGTTGATGTAGATAAACGAAAAGAGTCAGCACTGGCCGCGTTAGAACGAGTTGGCCTTGGCGCGTATTCGGAGTCTTACCCAGATGAACTGTCTGGTGGTATGAAGCAGCGTGTTGGTTTGGCTCGCGCCTTAGCATGTGACCCTGATATTTTGTTAATGGACGAAGCATTTTCTGCACTCGATCCTTTGATTCGTACTGAAATGCAAGACGAGTTAATTCGACTGCAAAATGACGATAAACGAACCATTGTTTTCATCTCACATGATTTGGATGAAGCGATGCGTATCGGTGATCGAATTGCGATTATGCAAAATGGCGAAGTGGTTCAAGTCGGTACTCCTGACGAGATCTTAAACAGCCCAGCGAACGACTACGTTGAAGCTTTCTTCCGTGGTGTGAATGTCGCAAGCGTGCTTACTGTGAAAGATATTGCGCGTAAGAAGCCGGCAGCGGTATTTAAGAAATCTGAGCACGATGGTCCAGCTTCGGCTCTGCAAATCTTGATGGATAACGACCGTGAATATGGCATCGTTGTTGAGAAGAGCAGTCACTACTCAGGCATTGTTTCTATCGACTCCCTTCGTAAAGCCCACAAAGAGAACAAATCTTTGGTTAGCGCTCAGCTAAGTGATGGCTTAACTCTGAATCCAGATTTACCAATCAATGATGTGCTTGGCCTTGTTGGCGGTGTGCCTTATTCCGTTCCTGTTGTGGACGAGCAAGGTAATTACTTTGGCGTGGTGACTAAATCACGACTTCTACAAACATTGGATAAGGGGTAGATCATGTCGTCGGAACAAACAAATAATGACCCATGGTCGCAAGCAGCTCCATCTACTCAACCAGCAAGTGATCCTTGGGGGCAAACAACTGAGACTGCGCCATCTACGGATTGGTTAAGCAGCGAAACAGTCGAAACGACACCTTTTGATCCGCTTAACCCTTTTGCAGAAGCAGTTCTGCCCGTCGACACTTGGGTTGAATCAGGGCTGAATTGGTTAGTTGAGCACGGACGTCCATTGTTTCAAGCAATCCGTGTGCCTATCGATTTCATTTTAAGTTCATTTGAAACGGCGTTGGTGTCGACACCTGCACCATTCATGTTGATCATTTTGTTTCTCGTCGCATGGCAGTTTTCAAACTTGAAGCTTGGTTTGGCTACAGCCGTTTCTTTGACTTTTATTGGCTTGATTGGCGCTTGGTCTGAAGCGATGACCACACTTTCACTGGTCATGACATCGGTATTCTTCTGCCTATTGATTGGCTTACCCATGGGGATATGGCTCGCGCGTAGTAATACTGCGGCTAAATTCGTACGCCCAATTCTCGACGCCATGCAAACGACGCCAGCCTTCGTTTATCTTGTACCCATCGTAATGTTGTTTGGTATCGGTAACGTTCCGGGTGTGGTGGTGACCATCATATTCGCACTTCCTCCTGTTGTACGTTTGACTATCTTGGGTATTCAACAGGTGCCGGAAGATTTGATCGAAGCGGGTCACTCATTCGGTGCAAGCAAAAAGCAGATGCTATATCGAATTCAACTGCCACTGGCATTGCCAACCATTATGGCGGGCGTAAACCAAACACTAATGTTGTCGCTATCGATGGTGGTTATCGCATCAATGATTGCGGTAGGTGGATTAGGTCAAATGGTACTGAGAGGTATTGGCCGACTGGATATGGGATTGGCCGCTGTTGGTGGCCTAGGCATTGTTATTCTTGCAATCCTACTTGACCGCATTACCCAAGTTCTTGGGGTAAATGCAGGTAATACAAAATTACGCTGGTATCACATGGGGCCTGTTTCCCTTGTGCTAAAAGCTTTAAATCGCGGTAAACAATCAGAACTACAACTAAGGAAAAACACCAATGAATAATTCATGGAAGAGTAAGCTAGCCGTTGGCATCGTTTCGACACTGGCTGTATCAACGAACGTGTGGGCTGCAAGCTTACCGGGTGAAGGTGTATCAGTTCAGCCTGTTCAATCTTCAGTTGCTGAAGAAACGTTCCAAACACTGATTGTTAACCGTGCTTTAGAAGAGCTTGGTTACGACGTGAAATCAACACAAGAAGTGGACTACAACGTAGCTTACACCTCAATTGCAAAAGGTGATGCAACGTTCCTAACCGTAGGTTGGTTCCCACTACACGCTGATAAATACAAAATGGCGGGTGGCGATGACAAATTCTACCGTGAAGGCCAATATGTAAGTGGTGCCGCTCAAGGTTACCTAATCGATAAGAAAACGGCTGAAAAATACAACATCACTAACATTGGTCAACTGACTGATCCAAAAATCGCTAAGCTGTTTGACGCAGACGGTGATGGTAAAGCAGACCTGACAGGCTGTAACCCAGGTTGGGGTTGTGAGATGGTCATCGAACACCAAATTTCTGCATTCAAATTGGACGATACCGTTACTCATAATCAAGGTAACTATGCAGCGATCATCGCAGATACAATTTCACGTTACCAAAAGGGCGAGTCAGTCCTTTACTACACGTGGACACCTTATTGGGTGAGTGGTGTATTGGTTCCTAACGAAGATGTAGTTTGGTTAGAAGTTCCATTCTCTTCACTTCCTGGCGAGCGTTCGGATGTCGATACTACTTTGTCTAATGGTAAAAACTACGGCTTCGAAATGAACTCAATGCGCATTATTGCGAACAAAGAGTTTGCTAAGAACAACCCATCAGCAGCGAAGCTTTTCGAAATAATCAAACTTAACATCAATGATGTAAGTGCTCAGAACATGATGATGAGCAAAGGTAAAAACAGCTCAGCGGATATCGAAGCACACGTTAACGGTTGGATTAAAGCGAACCGAAATACGTTTGATGCTTGGATTACAGAAGCGAAGAAAGCGGCACTATAACGGTTTTTTTCGTAAGCAGTCGATGACAGGCTGTAATAAAAAGAGAAGGCCAGCAGTCTGATTCAGACTACCGGCCTTTGTTTTTCTAGCGACATAACTATTTTTTAGCGACATAACTATTTTTAGCGACATAACTACTATTATCGCATTATTTTTTAAAGCGGCTTGTTCTTTTAAAAACGAGCAGGTTAGCGTTCGCCTTGAACCTCAAAGTCATCGCTGACTAAACGAGCGCAACCATCCCCTTCTAGTGCCCAGTGCTCACGATGCACAACACCAAACGCTTTGTTCATTGTCCAACTAGCCGTCAAAATGTAGCCGCCTTCTGGGTGCTCTTCCCACGTAACGTCTGTGTAATCAACGTCTTTGAAGCCTTGGTCGATGATGTTTTGCCAAAATGCTTGAATCGCTTCACGACCTTCAAAAGTACCAAATGGACGAGCTTCCATCACACACGTTTCAGTGTACTGATCTGCACAACCTTTCGCATCTTGGCTGTTGAATGCCTTCTGCCATGCGTTAATGCCTTTCTTACATGCTTCTAATACTTGGTTGTTTAACATTGCTTTTCTCCATAACAGTCTTCTTTCAAACACTGTGTCTTTGATTTGGTTATCTCGATAAGTTGGATTAAGTTTAGTCTTGGAAATTAAATTGAAAAACAGAGATAATAGAAAATACTGTATGTAAAAAGAGAACAATAAGATGAGCAAGCTAAAGCAGATGTCGATTTTCGCTCATATTGTAGAGCAGGGTTCAGTATCAGCTGCGGCTGAAAAGCTTGAGTTGTCTAAGTCCGTCGTCAGTCAGCACCTCAAAATTCTGGAACAAGAGTTAGGGGCTTCACTTCTCAAGCGCACAACACGGAGGCAATCTCTGACCAGTATGGGTGAGCGTTTTTATTTAAGTTGCAAAGACATCAACGTGATTGCTGACTCGGCTTGGGATATGGCCAAAGCTGAGCTAGAGGAGCCACAAGGTCGAATTCGAATTACTGCTCCGAATGCGTTGATGGATTTATTGGTCGCGCCTGTTATTGCAGACTTGATGAAGCAATACCCGAAGTTAAAACCAGAACTGATCAGCGATGATCAGCACTTGGATTTCATGGAGCATGATATTGATCTCGCAGTACGAGTAGGAACTTCTCGTGACAGTAACTTAAAGCAAAAACGTTTGGGCGAGTTCAAAGATGTGTTGTGTGGCGTTGAAAGCCTGCGTTCTCGTGAGCTGGACGCTATTCCTTACATTGCTAACTCATGGCAAGGTAAGCAAGTCTCTCATCACTTTACTTCTCAAACAGATCAAGACTTTATTTACCAACAACAAGCAAGTTGCACCACTAACTCATTTCACAGCTGCCTTGCCTTGATCAAATCTGGCGTTGGCATCGGTGTGATCCCTGACTTCTATCTTCATCAGCTATCAAATAAAGTGGTCGACATCTTGCCAAGCTTTCAACTACCCACTAATACGGTTTATGCGTTGAACCCATTCGCCTCAAACACGCCGATTGCCATCACACTGTGCGTCCAAGCGTTAGAAGAGAAGCTCGAATATGGCTTTGCTTAAATACTGCTAACCCTATTTTGTGATGGTTGGAGTACTGTCGTTAGCTCTTTTGAGCATGAGGTTCTAGCGTGTACTTCGTTTCCATATTATGTATAAGCATCTACGCTATTGCTTGTTCAACTAGGATACTGTTTGTTCAACTAGAATACTGTTTGTTCAACTAGAATACTGTTTGTTCAACTACGCTGCTTCTGACCGTGACGTATTAACGATATAGGAGATAAATTTTTCGATCAGAACTGGGTTGAATTGTCCTTTCATTCTTTCGTCAAAAAGAATACGTAGTGCTTTTTCTGTAGGCATCCCTTCACGATATGCGCGTGTTGATGTCATTGCATCCCACGTGTCCACGATTGCAATGATTTGCGCTTCAAAAGGTATTTCGTCACCTTTGAGTCTTAAAGGGTAGCCGTTCCCATCCCATCGTTCGTGATGAAGTGAGCCTAAGATTGAAGCGTATTCAAGGTGTGGTACGTCTCGGACCATGGTGTAAGAGTGTTGAACGTGTTGATTCATTTCTTGACGTTCTAATGGTGTTAGCTTCCCTACTTTATGCAAGATAGCTAACGGTGTTTTGAGTTTTCCTAAATCATGTACGAGTGTGGCATCGAAAATCAATTCTAGCTGTTTAGAGACAAAACCAAGATGTTTCCCGAAACGGTATGACAATAAACAAACACGAATAGTATGCTCAAAGGTTTCTCTAGAATACTCCACCATGGGCTGTAGCATCTTCAATGCGTCAAGGGAATGTTGGTGCTCGAGGGCCATGGTATAGACTTTTTCAATTTGTATATTGCACATGATATGTGACTCGCTGTTGATGAGAGAGTGTGCAGTATGGTGGTGGGCAGTTAGCGAATGAACTAAATGTGATTGAATCGTTATTAAAGAGTCTATAACGATATTTACAGCGAGATTTAGATAAATTTAGAACTTTGGTGTGGAATTAATTTTGATTTAATACTCCTATTTTTCAGTGACTTATATTTTAACAATGAATCATAGCTATTTAATGGAGTGGGAGTGAAGCTGAGGGCACTATACCCCTCTATTTCATAAATCAGAGTGCTTTTAATGTATCTATTCAACAGTGATTTGTTGAAACGGAATTCAACACTAAATGTGTTTACCTCAGTCAGCTTAGCGGTATTGCTGGTAGGTTGTGGTAGCGAATCTAACTCCGGTGGAGAGCAAGGTGTTATTGCATTTCCAACAGAATCAGCCTCTATTTTTGCGCAAGATATTCAAGATAACTCACTGGTAAAGCAAAACCTCACTATTGGCCTTATTGAGTATGTTCATACATCAAATAACCAAGATTTTTTCGTAAGCAATGCTCAGTCTCTATCTGGTGATACTTGCCAAGTTCAAGGTATTAATGACGACAGTTTCAATGTCTATTCGTCTGATGTTAATGACTGTTTATTCGAGTATGAAGTCACCACTACAACTGGTACTTCAGTGGCAACCTCATACGCTCGTGTTGCTATGGGGCTGAATTACTCATCTACCACTCTTCCACGTATTACAGCATCAACACACGAATCACAGGTGATTATTGTTGATCTAGAGAGCGAGTTAGGTTCATCGTTACCAAGTGATGACTTTGTCTTGCAAGAAAGTGTGATCAGCCTAGGCTCAGGTACAGCTCGCGTCTCAGGCGAGCATCAAATTGAGTTTACGCCAACGGCGAAAGGCCCAACCGAGGTGTATTACAGCTACCAGAACGGAGAGTCGATTCAACAAGGCTCACTGTCGATCGCGACTTCGGAAGAGACCTCCAATACCGCACCTACAGCGGAAGACTTCGCCTTTGGTGATTTAGCATTATTGGGTGAGACAATTGTCGTGGATGTAACCGATTATATATCAGATGTTGATTCCGATGATGTACAGCTTGTCGGCGTACAAGACTTCAATTCAACAACATCACTTTACGATCCAACCGATGTAACCAATACGAAATTTGAGTTCTCGTCTACACAGCCAGGTTCGCACGATGTGGCGTACACAGTCAGCGATCACATGGGTGGTTATACCACTGGAGTGGCACGTATAGAAGTCGAACCAGATTTCTCTTTGATTCAAGATTGGGAAGATATTGTTACTCATGATCCTGTGATCAGCTCAGACATCCGCTTCTTTGCGCCAATGACAAAAGTGTATGCAGACTACGTCAATGCCTCTTATACAGGCACCTATGTCGAAAATGGCACGCAAGGGTTGAAAGACGCTGAAGTTGTGACTCAAACACTTAGCCAAGCTCGCCAATACTGCAAAGTGCGAGGTGGTCGTTTGCCTCTACAGCGAGAGCTTGAAACGCTCATTACTAACGAAACCAGTGCCTTCACCAACCACAATTGGCCTACAAGTAAGAAGTATTGGACTGCGGAAAATGTCAGTGAAACAAACGCTGTCACTGTTCACTTAAATGATGGATCAACCGATGACCAGTCAAAGACTGTTGGTATGTACACGACTTGTGTGGATTTGAGTAATCCGAGTGTGAGTGATTTTTCATCAGACGTTCAATTAATCTCAGCTTCTGGAAATGAGTATAAATACCAAATCGCCGTAACTCATCCTGATGGTGGAATGAGTGTCTTTCAGGACATAGAGCTAGAAGCTATGGATGAGAACGGTGTTTTTGATTCAGGGCTATCTTCCGAACATCTCACTCTAAATGAAAGTGGTTTAGCACAAGTGAGTTACTTTGATACCGCCTTCAATAAGTCGGTGATATCGCTAAAAGTCAGCTCTATTAACGAGTTATACCCATTTTTACCGGACGAGGGTGCATCATCTCTTGATACCAAAGAACCGACTAAGTGGAATCATGTTGATATTCGATATGATCTGTCACTGCCTGAAATAGGCTCAAATGGTCTCCCTGTTCTGTTTTCATATAATTCACCAGATGGCATGGGCAGCAGCTCGGTTTATAAAGAGAGCTTCGATGGCAACGATTTCATTATGTCTTTGCTCATCCGAAACCTCGGAAATGTTACTCATGGTGCTACTTCGTTTTTTATACAACAGCAGGGAAACATGCCGAATACGAGTTGGTATGACGTAACTAGATCGCAGCCTGGAGCGCCTCTGACAAACGATACATTCAATATTGTCACTCACTTTTTTAAGAATGAATTCAATTTTTACTTGGGTTTTAACAATTTCGTAGGGGCTACAAATGCCGATGTTCAACATGTCGATAGATACTTGTGGTTTCAAAAGAAAGGAGATCGCCTCTATCACTATTCATCATCTACAGCGGTAAGACCTGCAGAACCTGACTTTATCGTTCCTTTTGATTGGGGGGCGATCGATCCGAACAAGCCTTATTGGGTTGGCGCTGGAGGCTCAACGAATTATGAAGATGTTGAAGCTTATGTTGTAACGGCTAACTTTGCCGCATATCTATAGGAGCGTTTGTGTTGAAATTATTAAAATACGTCTTGATCACGGCCGGTACTTCAGCCTTATTTGGGTGTGGTGGTGGCTCTGGTGATTCTGGTTCAACTTCTCAACCTCAACAACCATCTTCTCCCTTAGAAGTACCTATTGAAGCTTCAGTAATTCAATCAAAAGCGTTAGTCAATATTGAGTCTCAAACTGTTGTCAAAGTAGATTCAGGCATTGATTTTCGTTTAACGTCAGTGAAGCAAGTTAATCATGGCGCGACTTGTGAAATAACGTCAGTTGAAGATATGTCGTTTACCACCTTGTCGAGTGAAATCGGCGAATGTCAATTTGAATATACAATAGAACCCGTTGAGCAAGATGTTTACGCTGGGCAAGCTTCATCACTCGTAAGGGTATCAGTTTCTGAAACCGCTGAAGAAAATACGTTACCGAACTTGTCAGAAACGACCAATATTGAGACGCCAGTAACGATCGACCTTTCTGAAGAGCTAGAGAGTGATTTAGATACTTCGACATATTCGGTGTCGGAAGAGATAAGCTTATTAGGATCGGGGTCAGTTGAAGTCGACTCAATAAACAATACGATCACATATACACCGGTAGAGGTTGGTGTGACACGTATTATGTACTCAATGAGTGACGATTCTTCCACCAAACTTGGAAATATTGACGTAGCGGTTTCTGATACTGGAAATACACCACCAATAGCTAATAACTATATTCGAGAAGGTAAACTTGCCAAAGATATGTCGGTTGAAATCGACCTAACCGACTCTATATCGGACGCTGAAGATAGTGTGGTATTAGATTCTGTGCGCGCTTATAACGCAGAAACGGAAATCACCTCAACAACTGAGCACACTTTTACGTTTCAATCATCAGAAGCGGGTCCGCATGAAGTCGCTTATACGGTAACAGACGGACGTGGTGGGTATGCTGTTGGACAGGTTTATATTGAAGTAGAGCCTGATTTTAGTCTCATGCAAGATTGGGATGATATTACGATTTATGATTCAACGATAGGTGCCGATCTTACCTTTACGGCACCTACAAGCAAGGTATTAGCGGACTACACGAATTCCGCTTATACAAGTTACCAGACTCAAGATGGGACTTCTGGCCCTAAAGGTTCAGAAGTTGTCACAATGAATTTAGAACAAGCGCAAGCCTATTGTGCATCGAGAAACGGACGTTTACCGATAAGGCGTGAATGGGAATTGCTTTTGACGAATCAAGGAAACTTATTCGAGTCTAAAAACTGGCCAGCAGGGACTCTATTTCTGAGTGCAGATATGGCCTCTGAAGTATCAGGTACTAGCTTTGGTGCTACTGATGGAGTTACGTCTGAATTTTTGAAGGATGGAGACGTAGGTTTCGCGACTTGTGTGATGTTAGACAGCGAAGCCGTTCAAGATTTTACGACAACTTTAGAATATAGCTTTATCAATGGTGTTAAGTTTAATCTAGATGGTGTTATTACGGATCCAGATGGCAACCGAGCACCTTTTCAAAACGTTAAATTAGTCTCTGAACGAAATAAGGGTGTATTTTCAAACTACCAATCGGAATTGGAAGTAGTAACTGATGCTACCGGGGCGTTAAGCGACTCTTACACCGATACTTCGTTCAATAATGCGGTACTTTCCGGTCATTCGAGTGCTTCGAAAGTCGATTCTATAGTGTTTAAATCTGAAGCCGCAGATTCTCAGTTGGATTTAACCGATAGCGATAAATGGAAACGACTTGCTGCTGAGCAAGAGGCATTAAAGCCTTTAACTGATTTTGGCATACCAATATTAGAAGGTCGCAATGGTGGTGGAAACTTACGTACAATCAATGTTTATCAGCAAGATTATGTCGGTGAAAACTTTGTTGTCTATATGAAGGTTGAAGATGCGGGGGGACTGGCGCCTCAAAATGGCCGATTTTCCTTTGCGGTACAGCAAGAGTCATCCCAACCATCTGTTGAGTGGGGAAGTACAAACTGGCCATCTTCTCCTAAAACAAGTAAATCTTTTGAGGTTGTGAATGATTACTGGTACCAAAATGCAAAAGTAGTTTCTGGTTGGGAGCTGTATGACCAAACGAATATGGATCTTTCAACACCAGAGCGTCACTTATGGATCCAAGTGAACGATGGTATGTTAGAAATATACAATGCTGCTACATCAGATAAGCCTGAAAATCCAATTTACAAAGGTGATATGAACTGGTCGGGTATAAACCCAAACCAAACGTATTGGATACAAATAGGTAGTAGAATTTACACTGGGCATGATGCTGCTGTTGGTATCGATACTTATGTAACAGATGCATATTTTACTAATTATTAAGTTAAAGAAAAATGTCCCAATTATATTTTACAGAAAATTGAATAGTTACTTGTTTATTTAAAAGCCACCGTATATGAACTGCCCCCAAGAGTTGGAACCCCAATTATTGGGGGCTTTTTATTAATCGTCGCTATCGAAAATTTAACGTATTTATTGATAAGTAGTGATTCTACAGCCAAAATTCTAACACCGTTATCGAGAGCTTTAACCAGATAGAATAACCAGTTATTTACTAAGATTGGTATCAATGGCAACCTGCGTTCAATAAGCGTTAAAGAAAGCCGGCGCGTTAATCGCCGAGTGTTTGTCGTGTTTATAGGGGCTTGTACTACTGATGAATAGAAAATTAAGCCTGTGGCTGAAATTCATAGTGAGTAGCGGTGTTCACTTATAAATAAGAGTCAACGATCAGATTAGGGAGCTTTTCAGCTCCCTAATTATTGAGGTAGATAGATATTTTTCGGCCTGAATGTAGCCGTAGGTTGCGTTATTAATGAATTATCGGATAGCTGGATACGTGCCTTTTATTATTGCAATTTGAGTTTGGACACCTTCATATGCGATCTCTTCATCGTAAGACATCTGTATTTCTCCATTGAATCTGTTCTTTAGGCGAGCATCGAAAAAATGATTATTTACATTGATAAGATCGCGTTTTAGAGCTGGTGATAAACTATCCCCCATATGAAGATAATCGCTTTTCAAGGTAAGGAAATAAAGAGTGTTATTGGTTAAGCCGACAAGGCCTGAGCTTTTTCTTGTTGTGCCGTCTGACAATGTGGATACGAAAGTGAAGAATCCGTGGTTAGCATACACATAAAGTGAGCGTTCAGGGTTAGTCAGTTGGCTCTCGAGGGTAAATTGATAGCCAACTAGTCGTAACCAAGGGCTAAATATCATGAGAACTGAGAGGATTAACGAAATCTTCCACAATGAAAATTTACCAGAACCCCAGCTCACCTTTAAATTGGATATTATCGATCTTTTCATATTCTAGTCGTTGTTGTATATAAATAGTGTGTTCATCTGAGCTCAACTGTGCAATGTTGATTTTTGATAAATGTTGGATTGAATCGGTTTCAAGTACTTGGCTGTCATCGAGTTTCTGGTTTAGAAATTGGTAGTTCTTATTCAAGGACAGCATAAACACAGTGTCGTTAAACACGGCGTAAACCCCATAACCATTTCTGACTACTTCATTTGGCATGAACTGCACTGATGAGTAGAAACCATGGGTAAACTGCAAGTGCGTTTCAACATGCTGGTTGTTGGTGAAGCCATAAATTGAAAACTCTCCGCCTGTGGCATTGATATAGGGAATAGCCAAAATGGCGAAGATAATGAGTAATGGTCGTTTGAGCCGCATGGCAACCTCAGTTGTAAATTGAGTGATAAAGCGCAAAAGCATAAATCCAGATACCTATCGTCAGTATCAGGTCTTCCCAGCGAGTTTGCTGGCGAGAATGACGGCAACTGGCAATGCTCGGTTTAATATGTTTTCTCTTCGCTCTGTTTTCCACTGATAGAGGGCTTAAAGGATCAGTACCTGAGACTTTAAGTCGTTTAGAATTCGCACTCCGTTTGATGTTGGGCAATTCGCCTTCTCCAACCAACTGAATGGAAGTCGGAATTAACAGCTTGTAGCCATGTGACGGCACTACTCTTATTTCTGAGTCATCAATGATGCCTTTAAGCTTCTTCCTCAGATGCATAATGCAGACATTCAACGAATTAGGACCAACAACACGATCTGGCCAGCCCGCATCTTTCAATTCTTGACGACTGCACGGCTTATAACTGTTGTCATAGAGAACATGCAGAACATTAAACTCGATGGTGCTTAGAGAAACGGAGTGCAACAGAGCGAGTGGTTCTCCGTCATAGAGTTCTAATGCATCTCGCTTTGAATTTAGGTACAACAACATAGTTTATTCGCAGTGTGTATTAGGAATTAACACGACATCCCCGGTATAGATTAAATTTATGTCTGTAAGGTCGTTAAAGCCTTGGTTTAGCTGTTTGAAATCTTCAAAACTGATCTGGTGTTCCCTAGCGATTTTCATCAACCAGTCGTCTTGCTTCACAACGTAGCGAATAGACGCGCAGATTTGAGGTTCCAGCTTGGGCTCATACACTGTCATTTCTGACGTAGAAGAGACTGAAATGTCGTCGTACACCACCGGTTCAGGGACTGATTCATTTTGTGTCGGGAAATGGTAGCGCATGCCCACACTGAGAACTTGCAGATCTTTTTCTGGGTCATCGCTGAAGATGAACTTATAACCGAACTTCATGGTGAGATGCTCGTCGAATTCATACTCCAAACCAAGTTGGCTGATAGGAGACCATGTATTGCCCTCCAGTAACGACCCCGCGCCTGCGTATAGGTTGTAATGGTGTGACAGTGGGATTGTCCCGAGTAACGAAATATCGGTGCTGTTGAACCTCTGTTCCTCAACTTCCGAATAAGGGTAGTCTGGTTCTTTGATGGTTTTAATGTGTCCGTAAAAGCCAGTGCTGGCTTCCACAGACCACGTTTTGTTTAGGTCGTAACCCAATAGAATTTGACCACCAAAGGCGGTGTCAGACACCTCAGAGTTTGTCTTGCCTGCATTAGTGACGTCAGCTCCGATGTAAAATGGAGAAGTGTCGGCCAAGCATAGGTTAGGCAGGATTAAGGCTCCGGCGATAACGTATTTCGTCGCTAAGGCGTCACCGAAAGAAAAAGTCGATAGTTTCATTAGTACAATTCCTCAAACATCACAGTGAAGTTTCCTGAATAAGTACCGGTTTCAACGTCTGTCGAAGGAATATTCTGGTAGTTAACACTAAGATCGAAATTGATCACTGAGCTCGGTGACTGAATCACATAGCTGGTTTGATTATTGTCGAGTTGATTGACGCCATTTTTAACCCAATCTGTATCCTCACAGTTCGCTTCATTGCACTGGATGGAATAGGGAATCGATGTTTTACCTGACGCAGATGTCAGATCAAACTCATTGGTGAGTAGCGTCATCGATAAGCCAGTACTGAACTGGCCAATTGCCGTGATATTGAATGTGGTTTGAGCTGAGACGGTATGGTTGGTTGTGTCGTACACTGGGCTCAGTACGCCATCACCTACCACATCGATGCTCTCTAAGCTGTTCGGTGTGTAGTCGATATTGACGGTAAAAACGTCAGGCAAAATTCGGTAGGTTAGCGCGCCACCGGCAGAGCGGTAGTAGTATTTGATGTCTGCAGGGATCGTTGCCGTGTAGACACCTTTTGCCTGACCTTGAAGTGCGTTCAATAGTGAGGCTGTGTCTATCTCGAAGGTCGGGCGATAAAAATAAAACGGCGTGATGGATTGCGGATACTCCAGTGAGAAATCCGCACTGCAGTTTTGTGTATCGCTGTCATGAAGCGTAACGATGTTTCCTGACAATTGAGATTGGCTGCATACCGGTGTCACGAACAGGTTGTCACCGCGCGTGAAAGGGTTTGATGCCGTATTGTATTGCAGACCATTGACCGCAATTGCCGCTTCCACACTTTGACCAGCATTACTGGTTAATGTCATGGTGTCAGGCTTGTCGGTAACAAACGCACTTGGCAAAAACTGACTCGTTGTCGAGAGGCCACTCGCGATAGACCAATCACTCAAAGTGTAGTTATTTCCACCGAGCGTGATGGCGTTTTCAAAGCGTATCTGTTGTCCCTCAATCTTAATGTTGAGAGTGGCTGCGTAATTTGGCATAGCCGCGAACAGTAGCGACCATAGAACTAGTCGTTTCATTATTTGTTCTCGCTCAGAGTTTCATCTTGGCGGTAACTTTCGTCGTGGTTAACAACGGTGACTTTTAGATCCGATAGGTCAATGTTTTCCGGCAGAGGGTAGTTACGTTTACGGCCAGCTAGAGACATGATCGTGACTTCACAATCTTCTGTTACTTCATCAGTGCATTGATCGATATAGGCACGCACAAAGCTGTTACCTGTGTTGTTGATGTGCAGTTGGCCTTGGTCTAAAGAAATCGAATAATCAATATCTTGAACTTGTGCTGGGATAACAAACAAAGGACGGTAGCCAAAGTTAATCGTCACAGCTGAATTAAGCTTGCCTTCTGGATCGTATGGAGAAGGCTCAAAGCTGACGAGGTAGTACTGGTCTTCAGTGAAGTCACATTTGTTACCACACAAAGAGCGCACGCCAATTTGCTTTTGACGATGTGGTTCTAGGATGGTTTTGTTGTGAGTCAGCGTTACTCGCCAATCTTCAAAGTTGTTTTCTGAGTACGGAACACGCGTGATTTCGCCGTTTTCAACCACCAATTGAGTAATGTTGGATTGGATGAATTCCGTGATCTTGTTGCTGTTAGTCAAAGTGAATACGCCGTTACCGTATTCGTCTCCAACCAACAACATGGTATCAACGTTCATCGCGTTAACAGAGGTTGCAAGAGCAGCAGTCAGTAAAATAGGAAGCTTTTTCATAATCAGTTACCTTCAGGTCGGTTAAGTACAAAGTTGTGCTCTCGTAGCGATTCCGAATTGGCGTAGCGAGCAACATTTTCTATGTGTTGACGTTGTTGATGACTGAGTTGAAGATCCTTATTTACAGTCAGGTAAACAAAAGAAGTACGACCTAGACGCGTGGTAATCAACTCCATCCCGCTGTCAGTCAGTGCATGCAATTGTTCGTTCAGTGTGTTGATGTCATCGAATTCACCGATGTACATCACGTTTATTTCTTCGTTGTTACTTACCAACATCATTGATTCCATTGGATTCAAGTTTGGTTGGCAGAAGTTAGTACCAAAGTTCAGTTGTTTCGCATCATCGACAGACGGTAAGTAACATTGCTGGCCGTTACTGGTTAGCGCGAACTGTTGACCTTCTTGTACATCGACTTTGTGAATGCCAGACGTAATGCTTGATACGTTCAAACAAGCCGGGCCTTCACATGCAATGTCGTGTACATCATTGCCGAAAATATCTTTGAATTTGCTAACAAAGCTGATCACACGGCTCACATTTGAGTTCAATTCAATCACCGAACCTGGGTGTGTATATCCCGTCACTGATTGTTGGCCAGTGTTGTGCAAAGCAACGCTCTCGACATCAAGCTCGATGGTTGCGGCTTGGTAATCATCTAACGTAATGACCGCTCGGTCGTCGTAGATGTATTGTTTGTTCATCACTTGGTCATCGCTTCTTACTACCACCAACCCTTTGGTTTTGCGTTCATCGGCATCAAAGCGGATGTTATTTTGGGTATCTACGATCACATAAGCATCACTTTGTGCTGTAGTGAAACTCACGCTCTCGCCACCAATAATTTGGGTACTGCGTAATGTCGCGTTTAACGCTTTTTCGCCATTGTTCGCCGCGTAGACAAAGCCGTCAGCTTGGTAATGCTCATCACGTTGTGCGGCATACGCTGTTACATTTGTCACCGCCGCATTAGGCGAGTTAACGTAGTAACTGTTACTGGCAGTAAGTCGTAAATCTGTATCTTGATCTTCGACTAAATCTTGTGTCTCTAAGCTGTTGGTGTATTGGCTAAAGCCATTCTCTGTGACGGTGAAACCCGTGTTGCCAGTCAGCTTCGATGAAAGAGGTACCGACCAATTTAGAGAGATGGAGAGCTCACCATCGTCCCAATTGGATGTCAGTTGCTCATTGTTAAAAGTGACGTTCAGGTCGAGAGTTGAATCGACAATAAACGGCGAACTTAAACCAGAAGACAGTGACCAGTTACTTAGCGAACTGTTGTATAAATTACTTTGTTCGATGTAATTCACTGAGCTATACCCACGCACCGTCTCACCAATGGTGTAGCTGGTGGAAATACCGAGCTGTTCTTTGTCACTTACGCCGTATAAGTATTCTGCAAATGGGTTTTGGTCTGGGTTGTTTAGGCGCTCATAGGTAAAGCCCAAGCTGCCAAGGTTCCAATAACCAGACAAATACCAAGCTTCGCTATCGATGTTCGAAAGGAACATTTCATAACGGCTATCGAATGGCAGGTAGCCTTTAAAACCCAATTGGCCCATCGCATGTTCGTTGGTCAAAGTGCTACCAATCGCGACCGTTTGTGTGTCCGACCATTTATAAGCCAACCCACCTTGAAGGAATGCCACGCCTTCGAATTCATTCGTTGAAGACATCCCTGATGGTTGGTCTTCGTCACTTTGATAAGTGTCGTTGTCTTGAAATTGGCCCGCGGCGATCGAGTAATCGAATTCGCCAGTATTCAATGTGTCTGTATTCGCGTTATAAATTCGTACCGATTCAGAAGAAACCACTTGGGTACCCACGGAGATCTCAACGGTTACGTCATAAACGCCATTTGGTAGCTCTGAGTAGCTGATGCTGCCTTGGCCTTCTTGTACAGACTGTTGCACGATGATTTGTTCATCGCGGAATATCTTGAGTACGCCTTGTGTTTGCGCATAGAAGTACAGCGATTGGTCTTCGTTTTTAGGTGTACGGCTTAGGTTCTTGCTCGAAGACAAATTCACGTTTACGTCATGATATTGCGTGCTGTTGAGCAAGAAAGAGGTGCTGTTTAGCGCCAAGCGATCTTGGTGGTAGCCTGCTGTTAAACGCAGGTTTTGGTACTCTAGGTTGTAGTAACCGTAATTCAGTTCAGATGCATCTTCTTGGTTGCTCAGATAGGTATCGACATGAACTGAGCCATAAGGCAGCCCCAAGATGAATTGATCGCTTAAATTCACATTCAAGTTATTAGTAAAATCGCTTGATGTGTACAAGCTTGCGTTGTTAATCAAGCCCGGATTTGCGTTGTAAGTCGACGCGTAATGCTTCTTGAGTGCTTTCGGTTTACTCTCCTCAAGCAGTTCTTTATTCACATAGAGGTACAGCTTGTTTGAGTGGTAGTCATAAAATGTGTCGTAGCTTTTCGGTGTCAGGCTACATAAGTTCAGATCACCTTGGCAATCGACTGTATTCGACTGGCCACGAGTAAGCCCAGCAACTATCTGTGTTGCTGTATGCTCATTTAATCCTGATGACATCAGTTCACTTGCAACGGCAGTTGCATCTTCAGGGTTGCTGAATTGCACTGAATCGTAAGTTACCGACATAGGAATCGTCATGTAACGACCATCAATGTTTTTTATCTCGACATCGCGCTCTTGTTGCGAATAAAAATCTTCAAATCCCGCTGGGATTAAAGTGTTTCCATTAGCAAAAACCAGTTGTGACAAGGTCAACGAACCTAAGATCGTTGTTGTAATAAACGTGCTATTTTTCACAGTGAAAGCTCCGCTAAAACAGATAACTGGCCTTGACACAGGTTTGAGCCTGTCGGTAAAGCCCCAAAGGATAAGGTGACGTCGTACTCGCCACTCTTTAGGTCGTCTGATGTGGTATTGAAATCCATCAGAACTGGGTTCGATGACGTTAAGGGCTGATCCGCGACAGTGACATCGACAAGGTCAGCAGGCGTTGGTAATGCTTGCTTATCAATGTTGAAACACTGCGCAGTATTGCTCGTCATGAATAACTGGAACCGAGTCGATTGGTCTGAACTTGGAATGTCGGTTTCAACCAATAGCTGAGTTGTCGCATCACGGAAAGAGTCGGTCTCTGGATCGGCTCTTAGCGTCAATGAAGAAGGGGAAAACGCGACCTCTGTAATCTGATAAGAGAAAAAATTCTTTTTATCGATATCGCTCGTTAACTGGAACGTATGAGTTTCTGCATTGGCATAAAAGCTCATAACGCCTGCAGTCAACAGAACGAGAAGTGGGCGAGTTAAGTAATTCACAGCTTTCCCCAAACGACTTAAAGTTGTTCTACGTAGCTAGCTGCCATTTGCACTGAGACAACAGCACTGTCTTGTACTGGGATATTTTTAACTTCAGTCTCGTTCTTCACGGTAAGATTTACATATGACTCCTCTACTACGGTCGGAGTTGTCTGTGTTAGCTCTTCACCGTCGTTGAAAACTTTCACTTGAGCTTCATCAGAAACTTGTCCCCCAATCAAAACCTGTGATGTGAGGTAAGTCCAGGTAGCGCCTGGTTGTCTGTTGCCTGTTTCAGAAGTGTCAGAGTCAAATTGACGTGACTCTAAAATCAATTCTGAAGAGGTAAATGTACCGTCAGATTTGATGTACAGCTCACCAGTTTGAATATCGCCACCACCTAAGCCAGTGATGATAAGGTTTGAACTTGGAACTGAGCTCCCTATCACACCAGTCCAAATTGCATCTGCTGTCGCTACGTCATCTGCCGCGTATACCGAACCTGATGTCATTGCGAATACTGTCGCGCCCATCACGAGAAAGTTATTAAGTTTCATGTTTCTTTCCTATTGTTTGTAAATGTATGTATAAAATTAAAAGGTGCATTGAATTTAAATTGAAATCACATGCATACTTTCGATGTGGTTGATTTGACTCCAATGACGTCGGAATTGGAAATAAAAGCCCGTTAATAGTGCTTTATGTGCGGTTAATATTATTTAATTTGTTGGATTTTATTTTGTTAACTGATTGATAATTTTGATTTTATGTTTTTTTTAGTCTACTTTTAGTAGATGGTGGTAATTCAGGAAAAAGAATGTTTAAAAAGCTATCGATAGATACAGTAAGACGAACAATTACTTTGATAGGCAGTGACTCTGGACAAGAAAACCAATCCTTAGAACTGAACCGAAGTGAGTACAATTTACTGTTGGCTTTTTGTGAATCACATGGAGAAGTGATTGAGAAGCAGGTTTTAATTGAAAAAGGTTGGCCTGGTCGAGTCGTCGGAGACAACTCTTTAGCTGTTGCTATCATGAAGTTGAGAAAAAAATTAGACAGCTTAGAGATTGGATTTGAAGTGAATAACTTGCCAGGGGAAGGGTATGTGTTCATCAATGCTAAAAATATCGAAATTGCGCATGACGAATCTGCTGCAAATAATGAAACCGTCATTGATCTTCACGAATTAAAGCTTAAAAAAGAGACACCTCAAGAGCTTGCTTCCCAGATACTAGAAGACCCTGCAGAAATACTGTTGTCAACTCAGGAACCACCGGTGTCTTCTGCCTCTAACGTGTTTCAACGTTGGTGCAAGAAGCCCATAGTTTGGGAAGTCACCATCGCCCTCTTTATTGGCCTGATGATGTTCTACTTTGTTTATCGCGAGGCCTTCGAGTGCTTTGAATGTTTCGGTGGAGGTGCTGGTGGTTAGCCTTAAACCTCTGAGCCTACGGATTGGGCTTTTTATTGTGGTGCTGTTTTTGGTGCCGTGGTTTTTGTCTTTGGGTACTTACTTTTCTGGCTATGCTCACTTTGAAGACGATGACCACGATATTATCCTCAACGCAAAATCAGGTTTTTATAAGACCATCCACAGTTATGAAGGGCAGGTATATCGAGTTCATCGAGGCATCTACGCATCATTGGGAGATTCTTTGTATTTCTTTTCCTTAGATGGTGATTATGAAGCGAACCTTGACCCCGAGTTTGCAGCCAAGGTTGTGGCGAGGGACTTGGAAAATTATTTTAGAGGTTTAACCCACGTGCGCATCGCTGAGCAAAATGGCAAAGTTATTGGGTTATTGCAGAAAGACGACATTAAGAAGAAGTTCGACCAAGTCGTAATTCAAGGACGGTTAAAAGTATGGGATTAACGAGAAAAACTCAGGTTCTATCCATCATTGCCTTACTTGTATTGCCACTACTTGTACCTTGGGCAAATGCCATGTTGAGCGACTTCAAAATAACCAGTCATTTTGACGATCGTGATGTAACCATCATTGGCTCTCATGGTCGTTTCAAAGCTCAAGCCGCTTATCACGATGGTACTCATGCTGTCGGCACGGGCTATTATGGCACCTTACTTGATACCATTTACTTAATGACTGTGCGTAGTGATAAAGTAGTTGAAGGCAAGCCTAACAACCTGAACGCATTTCTCCGTTCACACCAAACGCTCATGGTTTACAAAATCAAGAAAGATGACAATGAACAATATATTTTGAGAAGACTTGAGGAAGACCCTCGACTGGGTATGCATGAGAACAATATTGAGGCTGTTGGTTATTTTGGTCCTTTATCTTCAATACCAACCATTCAGCACAAATAAGCGTGCAAGGATAACAGGTCACTAACTGCGGCTGTAAGTGTTTGTACATGTCATACGCTTATAAAACTATATGGAATGGATACACAAAAAAGCCCGAGCATGAACTCGGGCTTCGAATGGTTTTCTCTATACCTTATGAGAAGCTAGATTGCCTGACGAAGTTGGAAGTAACGTCCTTCTTCGTTTAATAGCTTCTCATGAGAGCCGTTTTCAACAATCTCACCTTGTTCAATCAGAACGATAGAATCCATCGATTCCAGACCAATCAAACGGTGCGTAATGAAGATAACCGTTTTGCCTTCGAAGTGCTTCTCGAACAGCGTCATAATGCTGTGTTCTGTTTGCTTATCTAAGCCTTCTGTTGGCTCATCTAGAAGCAGGATAGGGGCATCATGAAGAATGGCACGTGCGATACCAATACGGCGCTTCTCACCACCAGACAGTTGACGACCACCGTCACCCAACCAGCTATCAAGACCGTCATTCTCAAGCAGCTTTTCTAGACCAACATCTTTTAGAATATTCGCTAGGTGCTCATCGTTGGCATCTGGTTTCGCAATCAACAAGTTGTCGCGTAGGCTGCCATTCAAGATGTCGACACGCTGGCTTACCACACTGATTGATTCACGCAGTTGTGACTCGTTCCATTGTGTTAGTTCAATGCCCGCGATTGAGATGTAACCCTTCTTAGGATCCCAGTAGCGAGTCAGAAGCTGAATCAGAGTCGATTTACCTGAACCCGTTTGACCCACAATCGCAACCTTGTGCGTGGCAGGGATCGTTAGGTCAACAGCGTTCAGAACACTGCGCTCAGAATCAGGATAGTTGAACGTCACGTTTGAGAACGTAATATCAAGCGGCTTGTTGATGTCGAGTTTCTCTTCAGCAAACTGAACTTCAGGCTCCGACAGAATCACTTCGTTTAAGCGACGTGCTGAAGACAGAGTCTGACCTAAATGCTGGAACGCGCCTGCGATTGGCATCAACAATTCAAAACTTGCCATAGTAGCGAACGCCATTAGCGCGATGAACGGATCTGGTGCATTGCCACCCACACCGTCAGCCGCAAGCCAAAGCATAAGAACCAGCGTCAAACCGTTGAACAGCATTAGCGCTGCTGAAGCCATACCGGTTAGGTTGGCGTTTACAAACTGATTCGCCATCAGCTTGTGTTGCGTTTCTAGAATCGCATTACGGTAACGCTCTTCAGCACCGAACAGAGTCAGTTCGCTGTAGCCTTCAATCCAATCTAGCGTAGTCACACGAAGATCGGCTTTGTTCTGTGTCAGTTCACCACCGTTACGTTTACCTAGCTTGTAAAACAAGATTGGCCAAACCAACAGCATGATCAGAAGGATAGAACCCAAGATCAAACCTAGTGAGCTATCGAACCACATTAAGAACAGAGTCAGGAAGAATATCCCGAACACACCCACCGTCACAGGGCTTACTAAGCGCAAGTAAACGTGGTCCATGGCGTCGACATCAGCAACCAAACGGTTGAGAAGGTCAGCATCACGAAGGTTTGAGATACGGCCTGGGATCAGCGGAGCTAGCTTCTTGAAGAAGAATATACGTAAATCAGTTAACAGTTTGAATGTTGCATTATGGCTCACAACACGTTCCCCCCAACGACCCGCAGTACGGCTCATTGCCAAACCACGTACACCACCACCCGGTAGCATGTAGTTGAAGGTTTCACGCGCAATCGTAAGGCCTGCAACCGCAGAAGCTGAAATGAACCAACCCGATAGCGTTAACAAGCCGATAGAAGCCGACAGAGTAGCAAAAGCCAATAGCATGCCTAGCGATAGGCCAAACCAATGCTTTTTATAGAGTTTCAGGTAAGGCAGTAAATCACGCATCTAAATTACCCTTATTGTCTTGTTGAGCTAAGTTCGCGTTCAGCATCTCTTCGAATAAACCACCCGCAGTCGAAAGCTGAGAGTAATGACCTTGTTCCACAAGACCACCATCGCGCATAACCAGAATGTTATCGACCGATTGAAGAGGAGCAAGTTGGTGCGTCACAAGCAGGGCAGTGCGGCTTTCAATATTGCTATTGATGCCTTTCATCACGAGCTGCTCACTGCGAGTATCTAGGCTGGCTGTAGGTTCATCTAACAACCAGAATTGGCCGTCTTGAATCATTGCACGAGCCAAAGCCAAACGCTGAGATTGACCAACAGATAGGCCTCCTGAACGATCAGAAATCATGTAATCCAAGCCATGCTCGTTTACAAATTCGTTAGCAAAAGATTGCTCTAGTGCGTTTTGAACGGTTTGGTCAGTGATGTCTTGCTTACCTAGAGTGACGTTGTCATGAATGCTGCCATGAAGCAACAATGGGTTTTGACCAACCCAGCTGATCGTCTTACGCCAAGATGCCAAGTCTAAATCACGCAGTTCAATACCATTGATTTTCAAGCTTCCTTCATAAGGCATGAAACCAAGAATGGCATTAATTAAACTTGTTTTACCCGCACCGCTTGGGCCAACTAATGCAGTCGACTGGCGAGTATTCAGTGCAAACGAGATAGGGCCAACCAGTTGAACACCTTCAGGGCTCAACACTTTCAGGTCTTGAGCCTCAATATTGATGCCTTGAGCTGGGTCTAGTTCAGTGTCACCTGATTTAACCTTAGTGATGTCGGTTTCTAGGAACTCAACAATACTCTCGGCAGCGCCCACCGCTTGTTGCTTCGCATGGTAGAACGTACCTAAGTCGCGCAGAGGTTGGTAAAACTCAGGAGCCAAGATAAGGATAAACAAACCAGCGAATAGAGTAATGCCAACGCCGTAGTGGCCGAAGTTAAGCTCGCCAATGTAAGTGAAGCCAAAGTAAACCGCTGTCATCGCAATAGAGATAGACGTGAAGAACTCAAGCACAGCAGAAGACAAGAAGGCGATCTTCAATACATCCATGGTGCGCGTTCTGAACACCTCTGATGCACCTTTCAATACTTCGGTTTCGGCGCTAGTACGGTCGAAAAGACGAATCGTTGTCATGGACTGCAAACGGTCGTAAAAGTGACCAGAAAGACGCTGCAGCGCTTTGAAGTTTTTACGGTTTGCATCGGCCGCTTTCATACCAACAAGTGCCATGAACATCGGTACCAGTGGAGCCGTAATCAAGAAGATCAGTCCCGCTGCCCAGTTTACTGGGAACACCACAACCAAAATAATGAATGGAATCATTACCGACAGAGACATCTGAGGTAGGTAACGAGAGAAGAAGTCTTGCATGTCTTCTACTTGTTCTAGCAACAGGGTTGCCCACGTACCCGCAGGTTTGCCTTTGATGTAAGCAGGGCCAAGTTCGCGTAACTTATCGAGAATGAGCTGCCTAATGTAAACACGGATCTGTTCACCACAGCGATAACCTGCGATTTCACGTCCCCATGTACAGCCAGCACGGCCAACGACCGATAGTGCCAAGCCTGCGAAATGACCAACCAGTTCAGATTTATCGACATTCTCGATGATCAGCTGGTGAAGAATAGAGGCGAGAAGAGCTGCTTGAGCAATTAAGAACACGCTTGAAAGTACGCCAAGGCTAATCGCAATCATAAGCCAGCGTTTCGCTAACTTACTCTGTTGCTTAAGCCACTTGTTCAAGCTGCGTTGTTTTTTCTTATCCATTATGAAGGCTTAATGATAATTATTATTTGTTGAGGGCGGCTAGTATACAAAAGAAAGCCCAGTGGATATACCACTGGGCTCTAGGGATTTACAACAAAATGTGATGACGCCCTGCATCTACTGAGGTGAGGGCTTCGATATTTAAATCTGCAATCTCAGATTTACTTATCGTTAAGGCCATCTAGGAAGCGTTCAGCATCCAGTGCAGCCATACAACCTGTACCAGCAGAAGTGATTGCTTGGCGGTAGTTGTGGTCCATTACATCACCAGCAGCGAACACGCCTGGGATGCTGGTTTGTGTTGCGTTACCTTCAAGACCAGACTGAACGATGATGTAGTCATCTTTCATGTCGACTTGGCCTTTGAAGATTTCAGTGTTTGGTTGGTGACCAATAGCAATGAATGCGCCCATTACTTCGATGTCTTCTGTCTTATCAGACTGAGTATCTTTAATACGAACGCCCGTTACGCCCATGTCGTCGCCTAGAACTTCGTCTAGCGTGCGGTCAGTGTGAATAACAATGTTGCCGTTCTCTACTTTGTCCATTAAACGCTTCACTAGAATCTTTTCAGCGCGGAACGTGTCGCGACGGTGAACTAGGTGAACTTCAGACGCGATGTTAGATAGGTAAAGTGCTTCTTCAACAGCCGTGTTACCACCACCCACAACCGCTACTTTCTGGTTGCGGTAGAAGAAACCATCACACGTTGCACAAGCAGAAACGCCACGGCCTTTGAATGCTTCTTCAGAATCTAAACCTAGGTACTTAGCTGATGCACCCGTTGAGATGATCAATGCATCACACGTGTACTCACCAGAATCGCCTTTAAGACGGAAAGGGCGGTTTGATAGATCGACTTCGTTAATGTGGTCGAACAGGATCTCTGTTTCAAAGCGCTCTGCGTGCTCTTTCATGCGATCCATTAGAGCTGGACCCGTTAAACCTTCGGGATCACCCGGCCAGTTTTCTACTTCTGTCGTGGTGGTAAGCTGACCACCTTGCTGCATACCGGTAACAAGTACTGGGTTTAGGTTTGCACGAGCAGCGTAAACTGCAGCTGTATAGCCAGCAGGGCCAGAACCAAGAATCAATAAATTACAGTGCTTTACGTCGCTCATGAGGACTCCGAAATTGAAATTGTTTTTATTTATAATCGCTTAGGATTGTATGGAAAATATGGAGGCAATAAAAGTGTAAACAAGGGCTGAAGTGTAATTAATCGTTATAGTTTAGAACTTAATCGAGACAAACGTTTTCGTGGCTGGAAGATCGGAGAAACCATCTAAAGGTTTATGGGGTGTTGGAGTGAGAGGCTATGGCCGTGTTCAGTAAACTAGATGGGGCCTTATTCTATTAATCACCCCCAACTTCTTGTGATTTTAAGTCGACTTTGCAGAAGCGTGTATATCTGGGTGTGTTAGTGGTTACAGGTTCTTAAACTCACACTTGGACAAAAATGCGTTACGACAAATAGAATATTAGCAATTAATGGATAACTTCAAGTATTGAAAAACGGCTTTGGGAGAGCTAGCGCATGGGTGTACATACGCTAGCACAAGGAGTTTAAAGTTAACTTATTTACACAAGCTAGGATCTAACACATAGGTCCGACTTGAGAATTTTAATGTGAGTTCTCGCTCAGATGTGCATTCGATATAGCCTCTACTCGCAATTTCTTTTTTCAACGCTACATTCATACCCCAACCAGTAATAAACGATAAAATAGTTATAAAGCCTAAAATAATAAATACTATTTTAGGCATCCATTTCGCCTGTTTTCCTGTGATGAAAGGTATCGTTGAGAATATAAATGCTATTACGGAGATCATGAAGCCAGCAAAAGATGACGCATCATTGACAGCACCGCTAACTTTTATTGTGTTACTTAGATGATTGAAGTTATGGATAATTTTTATAGATTGTTCCCAAGAAATCCAAATCATTGGGCTACAGGCCAGCATGAAAAGAAAAGCTTTAAACCGACTAACTTTCATCAATCAGCTCCTTTATTTTATCTTTTAACGGCTTTGTGTATTCATAATGATCATCAATATCCGAAACGTGCCCGCCAATTACAAAGGCAGATATAGCAAAAACACTTAAACCGATAGCCACAGGTAGTGTTGCGCCAAAAGCAAATGCAGATATCCCACCAATAACTAGAGTAAACCCTTGTGCAACTATGCCAGCAACAACCCCTTTGACCACGTCAGCAGAATATTGACCGACAACCTCACCCAAGGTTTTTTCATCATGCAGTATGTAATCTACGGCATTGACTGCACCACTGAAAACAAGTTCGACATAGATGTTACCTTTCACGAAATTAACATTACCTTTAACAGTATTCAGTGCATAGCCGATTTTAAGCATTTGAGGTGTCGCTTCTTGCCAACGAATACCGAGATCTAAATATCGAGGATTGTAGTTCTCAACCACAATATTCGTCACTCCATTGATATCGACCGCTTTAGCTGTTGCTCCCAATCCGCCAAGCTCTTTAGCGACCTCATAAGCGCCTTTAAGCCCCATACCTACGCCAGTGTAGTCCTTGCCGTTCGAAAGCTGTCCATGCGAGTCTTTGATGAGCAAGTCTAAATACTCGTTACCTTCTTCAACAGTCAGTACCGCAATACTCACGTTCTCTTGTTGAGAGGTGTCCCACTGATATTCTTTAGCTTGCTTTTGTAAATCATCGTTCCATTCTTTTTCTGTTAGGTCATAAGCTTGCTGGGCAGCTTTGCGTTCAGCAAGAACCCTCTCTCGATCTTCAGCCCATCGAGCATAATCTTTTGCCGTATAGGTTAACTCAGCCCTACGCTCTAGACGTTGACGTGCTGCACGTTCTCTTGTGGTTTCTTGTCTTTCTTCTGGAGCTACAGGAGCGGGTTCATATCTCATGGGAGTCGGATTTACTGATAAATAAAAAGGATAATAACAATATTTTCAGTGGTTTATCATCCTCAATAAGATGAACTGACGATTTAACCAGCTAAATAGGTAATCTGACAGGCTAAACAAGCATAATGAAGACTCAATCGTGTTGAGTTGCATTCTATCGGATTACTTTTTGTAGGGTAAAATAAACGACACAGATCTTGGAGAGTATTTGGTCTAGCGAACTTTGGGGCATAAACGTGTTAGCTAATAACACTTAGTGCTTATGATTGCCTGCCGATAAATTTGAAGCTATATCCATTGCATAGTGGATTTCCAATGCTTCATACTCTTGCTTCAAATCCCATCCGCAACATTCCACTTCAAACATCTTCGAGACTAAAAGAACAATCATCTCGTTTCCTTAAAAGAAATGAGCCATTTGGGGCGGCCGAGTTCCCCCCGAACTCGACCTGTTCCAGACGCGCAAGCAAAGGCGTGTGGATTCTGGCTTACTGATAAATTAACCAATTTCAGTTTGTTGTGTAAATAGTCAATAGTTTGGCAACTGATAGGTAGATCGTATTTCGATGTGCAAATCATAGAAATGAATGATGGCAACCGTGGTGCTTGAATTCATGCAAGGAGGCTGGCGTATTGAAGCGAAAGGGCTGGCACAATATGAAATATAGCCTGCCAGTTAATAATATCGTTAAATTTAAATTTGTAGGCATTTATAACTGGCTAGTGGAGTGTGCTAGTTTTAAGAGTTGGTCATCTTTTATTCTGGTGTTATACACTGCCTTTTATTTCTATGTTGGAGTTAGTGTCTGAATTATTAAATTTGACGGGATAAATGATTGTTTAATGTTGATTTGGCAAGATCTTCAAGTATCCTTTATGTAAATAAAACGTTAAATATCGAAAGTTAATTAACAATCATTAAGGAGTCGATGATGTTACATGCTCACGAAAATACCCTACATATTACCCACCTCAGTAACCATGCAGTTAAGGAGTTGTCACCATCATTCTCTAAGCTACCAAGCACAGAGCATGCAGATGGCCAGTTCCGATTGAGAAGGTACTCAGTGGTTGAATTCAGTAATGGACAAGTCGTTGAGCTAGACAAACATAACTTTGTTCAGTCTGAAGACATTAATCACTTTCAAGGTGACGTTGTTCGTCAGTTCGAGCCGATTGAAGCGAATATTCTAAGCAGCGAAGGCATGCAAGAGATGTGTGAACTGTTTATTGAAACCAACGGGCTTGAAGACGGGCAAGAAATCGAAATCCATCAGATCCGCATTGCCGCTATTTTTGAAGAAACTCAGGTTGCTCCAGAAGGGGTTCACCAAGACGGTTTTGACCATATCGCTTTGATCGGTGTGAACCGTCACAACATTGTGGGTGGTGAAATCATGCTGTATCAAGACTCACATGAAGCGCCATTCTTTAGAAAGGTGTTAGGTGATGGCGAAGTTGCGATGCTGGCAGACAGTAAGCTTTGGCACAATGCACAACCGATTCGCACCATAGACCACGATGAAATGGGCTATATGGATGTGTTTGTTCTAACAGCTAAGGATGCGCGCAATGTCCTTCACTCTTAATGATGTGCGCCAACAGTTTAGTGCTTTAGGCCAATATCATAATGGCAAGCCAGTCACTTTTTTTGATGGGCCGGGTGGCTCTCAGGTGCCTGAGAATGTTATAGCATCAATGACCGAATACTTAGGGCATTTCAATTCAAATCTAGGCGGACACTATTTTTCTAGCCAAAAGACCACAAGCTTAATGCAGCAAGCGCGAGAAGCCGCACAAGCACTGCTTAATGCGGAGTCTTCTGGCAACGTTGTGTTCGGTGCGAACATGACATCGCTGACCTTCCAACTTAGCCGAGCGATCAGCCGCGATTGGAAAGAGGGTGATGAAGTTATCGTCACTGCGCTAGACCATTACTCAAATGTATCGAGCTGGCAGCAAGCGGCAGACGACAAAGGCGCGATTGTTCGTCAAGTTCGCGTAGACGAGTCTGATTGCAGTTTGGATATGGCGCACTTTGAATCGCTACTTAACGAGAAAACCAAGCTTGTCGCGGTGACGTTTGCTTCGAACACGACAGGCTCGATTGTTGACATGGCGAAAGTTATCGAACTTGCACATCAGCATGGCGCGCAGGTTTATGTCGATGCCGTGCATTACGCACCGCATCACTTGATTGATGTTCAGCAACTGAATTGCGATTTTTTAGCGTGTTCAGCTTATAAGTTTTTCGGCCCGCATGTAGGTATTGCTTACATTGCACCTCAATGGTTACACACGTTAAAACCTTACAAGGTTGAGCCTGCCACTAACATTGGCCCAGGCCGATTTGAGACAGGAACACAAAGTTTCGAAGGCCTTGCAGGTGTGATTGCAGCGGTCGATTACTTGGCACAGTTTGGTGAGCCAACAGATTCACTGCGTTCTCGTTTAGAGCAAAGCTACGCGCTTTATAACAAACATGAAAGCCAGTTGAGTGAGTACTTCCTAAAACGCTTGTCCGATCTTGAAGGGGCGAAGCTTTATGGTAAAACGGAGTTTGATTCGAACCTCAGAACGCCAACCTTTGCGATTACCTTTGATGACCATTCTCCAGAGTTCATCGCTAAGAAGCTGGGTGAGCATAATATCTGCGTTTGGAATGGTCACTTTTACGCATTAGGGCTGGTAAAGCAGTTGGGTATTGAAGAGCTGGGCGTGGTGCGTATTGGGTGTATGCATTACAACTCGATTGAAGAGATCGACTTGTTGTTCAATGTGCTTGAAGGGATCTTGCGAAGTCACTAGCACTTAATAGCGACAGAATCAGAAAAGAGCATACTTCTCTCAATAATATTGAGTAGGAGGTATGCTCTTTTTGTTTCATGAACTTATATCGGTTAAGCGAAGCCTACCTGGACTACAAACGTTAGTCGATTAAGTCCTTGATTTAACTAAGACAGATGCTTAACGAGAGTTGCACCTACTGCGTGATCACTGGTTGGGTTCTGATCGGTAATCAACCGTACATCTACGATCACAAGTTTCAATGGCTGCCTTACCAATGGAAAGTGAGTTCCAGTGCTAGAAGAATATTGGGGAGCAGGTACCAGTAGTTGGATCGTATATCAAACAGTCGCTTTCTTCCACTGAGAGCAAGGCTGGCTATCGACTTCTTAGCCTCTTATTTTCGGATTGGAATGAATAACCGAATAGATAATGCTTACATAGCTATACAATATCCTTCTTGTTTTTTGATGTGCGTAATAAGAAGGTGCTATTTGTCTACTTTTGATGACTTAAGCATACGATTGAGTTGTAGAGAAGCCTAAAGCAGTACGATATACTAGATAATTATATTAATGTCCCTAGCGCGTGATAGATTGTGTGGAAGCGTTGGCAGGATGTGTTGTTATGCTTCGGCTTATGAAGTGTAGCGAGAATGCGGAGTTGGCAATGTCTTCAATAAATTTCGAATCCACGTACGGTGTAATAACGATTCAAGATATGAATGTAGTGAGTGTTGATGCTAATTATGCTCGCATCTATGGATACCAATCTCCGGAAGAACTACTTTCTAATATCGATAGCTTTCTCGATCTCATATCAGAAGAGTACCATGTTTTAGCCTATCAAAATTACCTTGAAACGGTCAGTGGTCAACGAGACCCTCAGGTTCACACCTATACCAATATTGATCGCAACGGCAGAGAGTTCACCGTGTTTTCTATCGATCATGTGACGGAGTGGCAGGGAAGGCCTGCACTGCAAGTCACGGTTATCGATCTTTCCCCTGCGATTCAGCTGCAAAATGCAGTGCGTGAGCAAGATAAGATGTATCACGACATGATCATGCAATCAGGGCAGGGCATCTTGGTTCACCGAGATTTCAAACCACTGATGGTCAATCAATCATGGGTAAAACTGCAAGGTGGATCTTCCATAGAGCAAGTCTTAGCATTGGATTCGATTCTCGACTTAGTGCCACAGCAGAATACTGATGGCATCTATAAACACTATCAGGCGATCGTGTCGGGCGAGTTGTCGGGAACCAGCACCGTGGTCGAAAATATTGGTTTCGATGGTGTTCATCGCTTTTTTAATATTTACGATAATGCAATTACTTGGAAAGGTCAGCGGGCGGTTCAAGTGGTGCTTGAAGATGTGACTCAAAAAGTGATGCTGGAGAAGCAGTTGGTCCACCAGGCGAATTACGATGAAATGACGGATCTGCTCAATCGTAGGGCGATCTATGAATGGTTTAGAGAGCAGATACTCTCTAACAACCACCTTGTCTGTATGCTACTAGATATCGATGACTTCAAGTCGATCAATGACACTTACGGTCACATGGTCGGCGATGAGGTGATTTGTGCTTTGGCTGACATCACCAAGCGTAATGCCGAGAAAGTCGGCGGAGTGGCAGGCCGTTGGGGTGGTGAAGAGTTCATTATATTTATCCCGAATACGCCTCTTGAAACAGCGCGCGAGGTTTCAGAAAAAATTCGCCAAGAGTTCAATCAAGCCGAGTTCAAAATCGATGAAAAGGTACGATTTAATGTGAGTGTCAGTATTGGAATAAGTGATAGCCGAGCATGTGAAGATGGCGTCACTATTGACGCATTAGTGAATTTAACCGACCAATCTCTTTATCGCGCGAAAGCCAGTGGTAAGAATTGTGTAGACGGTGATGTGGTTGTGCTTTAACGCCTAAACCGAATACTCGTTAGCCAAAGACGTAACGAAAAATGCCCTCAAGTAATCACTTGAGGGCATTTTAGTTTTAGCAATTCAAAGCGTTTAGCTTATAGCTAATAGCTAATAGCTAATAGCTTATAGCTTATAGCTTATAGCTTATAGCTTATAGCGATCAAAGCTGTTTGGCTTTTACTGAGCAGCGGTTTGGCTTATCAAAATAGAAGCTTCGTAAAAACGTTGGTTTACTAATCAGAAACTTCAACTTCGTAAGAGCCAAATTTACGGATGTTAATCACTCCAGTATCTAAGATAAGGTATTGGCCTTTAATGCCTTGAAGTACGCCCGTCACTTCAGGGTTCTTATCAAAGTTGTGCGATACAATTTTCACTGGGTGCTGTTCAACTGGGTAGCTCAATGAAGTGATGTTTTCGCTCAGAATCTCGATAGCATCATCACCAAACTTCGTTCTGATCTCTTGAATCTTATCTTCTACAAGTGGCAATAGTTCTTTGGCTTTTTCAACCAACTCCATATCGTCACCGTCGCCTTTGAGCAGCGTACGCCAGTTGGTTTTGTCAGCAATGTGTTTCGCTAATTCAACTTCAATAAGGCCAGAGATCTGACGCGTTTTTACTTTCAAGATAGGTAAGCCTTGGGTGGCACCTTGATCAATCCATCGAGTAGGGATCTGAGTATGACGAGTGATACCCACCTTTAGGCTTGATGTATTTGATAGGTAAACGAAGTGATCGACGAAGCAATTTTCTTCACCCCATTGAGGCTCACGACAAGTGCCTTGATCGTAGTGGCAAGTCTCAGGCTTCATGATGCACATGTCGCAGCTTGCTAGCTTTTTCATGCACACAAAGCAGTGGCCTTGAGAGTAGCTTTTCTTAGTTTTCTTACCACACGAACAACAAAAAATATTGCCGGTATGGGTGAGGTTGATAGTTTTACCTATCAGAGGGTTTAGCTCTACAAACTCTTCCCCTACAGGCAAACGGTAGGTTACCGCGCCATCAAGGGAAGCACTCATCTTCTTGAGTGTTCCTTTTGCTAATAAAGACATGACATTACTCGTTGTATTTTGATTATTATTTCATCGCCTCGAATGCCGGGTAAGCGGGCGCTAAGATTAACGATGATTATGCGATGAGTATAACAAATAGAGCCTTTATTTATACGCAATATTAGTTGATTCTTGCGGTGAATAATTGACCGGAAATACGTTCATTAAATTATAGTATGATATTTTGTTAAGGCGTGATATAACGTTTCCAAGTGAATTATTAGTATGCAAGCTAATGACTAGCTTTACTCATTTATATCGTCAAATCCCAACGATAGGGACCTTAGCTCGGAAGCTTAGATGTGAAGTGGATCCATAAAATTGTCATCTTTTTAGTTATTGCAACGCTTGCCATTGTGCAGTATTACCGTGTGAGCGGAAATCGTGTGATAACTGCAATTACTCCTGAACAATATGAATTTATCGCGACCAGTGATCAAGTTGATAGGGGAGTGAGTACCTCCCAATTATCCTATGAAAATGGGCAGTATATTCTTGATTGTGAGCTTAAAAAATCCGAATATCCATGGCCTTACTGCGGACTATCGATTCGTATCAGCCCAGACATAACTGTGGGCCTTGACCTTTCTCAATATCACACCTTTAGAGTCAATATTGATTACCATGCGGAGGCTGACTCCAGTGGTCGTTTGAGAACTTATCTACGCAATTACAACCCTGCTTATTCGGTTCCTGATGATGAGTACACACATAAGTACAACGGGATGGAGTTTTCCCCAGGTATCGATGATGGTGTGATTGAGATTCCGATCAAAAACCTGCAAGTGATGACGTGGTGGTTAGCGGATAACGAGATTGCGCTAGAGCACTCTGCACCTGAATACTCGAACGTCAATATGGTTGAGTTTGCTACCGCTTCTGGTGCTAAATTGGGCCATCATCGAATTATTATTCGAAGTATTGAGTTTGAGGGCTCGTATATTTCAGCAGAGAGCTTGTTCCTGATCTTGCTGTTTATTTGGGTGGGTACTGGCACAGTGTTCCTACTTTCAGAATTACACCGCTCCAGAAAACGTATGGCGATCGCTGAAAAAAGACATCATCATTTAAAAAACGTCAATCGGGCATTGAGAGAGCAAAACTTTGAATTCTTTGAAAAGGCTCATCGTGATGAGTTAACAGGAATACTGAATAGACACGCTATCCGTGATTGGCTGAAGATGCAGTCGCAACAGGTGAAGCAAGGTCACGGCAAGTTAAGTATGCTCTATCTGGACATTGATTACTTTAAGAGTGTGAATGACAAATACGGACACCAGATGGGTGATCATATCTTACGTGAATTCAGTATGGTAGTTGGCAGTTCTATCAGTGCGACGGACAAACTTGTGCGTTGGGGCGGTGAAGAGTTTATCGTTTTTTGCCCTGAAACCGAAGTTGGCGAAGCGCAGAGAAAGGCAGAGAAAATCCGACTTTTGGTTAGCCAACATCTTTGGATTCATGGGGATTCTCTCACTTGCAGTATCGGCATTGCCGAGATGAAACAAGAGCGGGTGACAGAGACCATTGCCCGCGCTGATGAAGCCTTATATCAAGCGAAGCATTCCGGGCGAAATCAGGTGATCTTGAGTCACTAACCTGAAAATTGTTTTGATTCGTTTATTAGCCACACGTGCATATGTGACGTGTGGCGTTTTTATGGCTCTTATCCCAATAGCCAAAACAAAAAAGGTGGCAAAGAGCCACCAAAAGGGAAAAGCGTTTGATTGTTTTTTTGATGCCCGCTCAGTGATAACTTCAAGTAAATGATAGCTTCACACTGAGCGGGATTTTTATACTGGCTGAGTGGGGGAACTGCAGCCAGTTCAGTTAGAGCATTTATTGCTTACCAGAAGATCCAAGCGAATAGAGTCAGTACTAGGATACAAACTAGGTTCAACACCATACCGATTCGCATCATCTCTCTCTGCTTGATATGACCCGAACCAAAGACAATCGCATTCGGCGGTGTCGCAACTGGTAGCATGAAGGCACAAGAAGCGGCAACCGCAATCAGAGCTGACAAGATAACTGGCGACATACCAAGTGCTTCAGCAATGGTTGCGAACACAGGAACAAGCAGTGCAGCACTGGCTGTGTTACTTGCAAATTCCGTTAGGAATACCACGAAGGCTACCACGGCTAGAATGGTAAGAAGTACACCTGCCGTTTCTAAAAATCCGCTCAGTGAGTGTGCTAAGAATACGCTTGTTCCTGTCGCTTTTAGAATGTTACTTAAACAGATACCACCACCGAACAGGATAAGTACACCCCAGTCCGTTGTCTTCTCAACGTCTTTCCATTCCACGGCTCTAGAAGCCCCAAGCAGTACAATTGCGCCAATCGCTACCAAGCTATCAAACTTAGAGAACCCGCCAATCATAGCGTTGATTGGTTTGCCGAATATCCAAAGTGTTACCGTTAAAAGGAAGATAGACAGTGTGATTTTCTTGCTGTTTGTCCACTCGACAGGTGCATGGTCTAGCTCGAATTTGTGGTCAAGTTTTGGCTTAGTCATCACGTACAAAATAATCATCGTGATTGGCAGTAAGATCATCGAGATAGGTAGGCCAAGTGCCATCCATTCTGTGAAGCTCAAGCCAACTTCTGCCGCAGCAATGGCGTTTGGTGGGCTACCAACTAAAGTTGCGATACCACCGATTGAAGCACAGTAAGCGATACCCAATAGCACGAACACGTAGGTGTTTCGGTCTTCACTTTGGTCGACTTTGTTCATGATACCAAGAACAAGAGGGAGCATCATTGCTGTGGTGGCTGTGTTTGAAATCCACATGGATAAACCGGCACTCACACCGAACAACATGAACACGGCGACCGACATTTTGCCTTTTGCTATCAGCAATACTTTGTCAGCTATCGCTTTATCCAGCTCTTGCTTATTCAGTGCGGCAGCCAACGCGAAGCCACCCATGAATAGGAAGATGATGGGATTCGAAAAGTTAGCCAGTGCTGCGGGCGTGTTGAATACACCAAACAAGACAGCCAATAGGGGAACGAGCAAAGCGGTGATGCTGACGTGGATAGCTTCTGTTAACCATAGAATGGCTACGAACACGAGAATACTTAAACCTGTATTCACTTGCGCTTCGAATGGCAGGGTATTGAGCAACAGTGCAAATAGCGTGAAATTACCAATTAATATCATGCTGTTGCGGGTAAACAACCAGTGTTTCAGTGTAGTAACAAGTGCCGTCATAAGACGCTCCTTTTGTTTATCCTCGTTTTATTGGTGCACGACTTCGTTGAGTCGTGCTTATTATTTTCGAGGTATATAGCTTGATGTAGGGTCAGACTTTGTTGGGAGAATGTTACTCAAGTTAATAAAGGAGTGTTGGTGTGTTTTTGCTTAACAATGGGGAAGTGTGAGGCAATAAATTCAAAATGTGTAGTTTTCTACACATCGGTCTCTGCTGGTTCTAAAATAGGGCTTACTGAAGGAGTTGCAATCGGATTTTCACTAGGGTTTGCCGTGGGGTCAGCTATAGGGGTTACCGTGGGATCTACTATAGGATTTGCAGCGGGATCTGTAATAGGACTAGGAATCGGCAATGGCTCTGGTTTCGGACTGGGTTGAATTGGCTCTTTAGGTCCAAGGAACTTTGGCGTGGTACCTATAATATAAAGGTCAAGGAACGCTTTAGTGCGCGCAAATACTTCACGTAAACGTATGGTTTTTCCTGAGTGGTTAGTCGGACCTGAAACCGCCAAACATTGGGCATGAATATCGTAAGAGCTTGCGATTAATAGCGCTCTTTCACAGTGGAATTTCTGAGTGATGATCAGGAAGTTATCGGTATCGAATATCTTTTTGGCGCGAACAATCGAGTCTAGGGTTCTAAACCCTGCGTAATCTAGGTTGATACGTTCATCGGGTACGCCGGCTTTCAATAAGTCGCGTTTCATCGTCCACGGCTCATTGTAAGAACGATGAGCGTTATCGCCACTCAGTAGAAATTGGTCTACCTTTTCACGATCGAATAGCTCAATCGCTGCGTCAATTCGATGTTTGTAGTATTCGTTGAGTGTTCGACCTAGGTATTTACTGGTACCAAGTACCACGGCAACTTCTCGCTCTGGCACGTCATCGATATGATAGATGATGCGATCCCTTGCTTGCCATGAAACCCAATAATCAATCGCAATAACCGCAGCGCTGCCTACTAAGAACACGAGGAATGCGCCAAACAGAAAACCTTGCAGTTTTTTGTAAGCTTTTAATAAGTAGCTACGGAAAATGTGAGAATCGAATTTCACTCTCGGTATGGTCCTTTGGCTGAACATTAATTTTTGAGTGCTCGATAATACCAAATAAAAATGAGAAAAATCAGTTAAAAAGACAAGACAGAGAAAAGAAAAAAGCCCCTGCAATTGCAGAGGCTCTTGTAAGAGTGCTATTTGAGAACAAGTACGCTCTATTAGAACGCCGTGCGCTTGTAGCGACGGTAAACTGGCTGCCAGAAGTGCTGGTCAATTGCTTGTTGCAGTGCTTCTTCAGTGATCTCTAGAGCAACACCTTGCTCAATCGCTTTTTTACCAACGGCAAAAGCAATCTTCTTAGATACGGTGTGGATCTCTTCCAGTGGTGGAAGTAGAGCACCTGAACCATTGATAGCAAGTGGAGAACACGTAGCAAGCGCACGGCTTGATTCCATCAACATTTCATCAGTGATACGTGAAGCATTTACAGCTAATACACCAAGGCCAATACCTGGGAAGATGTAGCTGTTGTTACACTGAGCAATTGGGTAAGTGGTGCCATTATGAGTCACAGGCTCAAACGGGCTACCTGTTGCAACAAGTGCTTGGCCATCAGTCCAACGAATAATGTCGTTTGGAGTCGCTTCAACACGGCTTGTTGGGTTTGATAGCGGGAACACGATAGGGCGTTCACAGTGAAGGTTCATCTCTTTGATGACTTCTTTGCTGAACAGACCAGGAGCGCCAGATACACCAACCAATACAGTTGGTTTAGCATGACGAACAACGTCTAGTAGAGAGAAGCCAGTGCCGTCACTTTCCCAATCTTTGGTGTTCGCATTGGTTTGTACTAGACGCTGTTGGAAATCAAGCAGGTTTTGCATGCCTTCCTGTAGCAGACCCCAACGGTCAACCATGTAAACTTGAGAGCGTGCTTGTGCATCGCTGATACCTTCAGACACCATTTGAGCAATGATAGCTTCAGCAATACCACAACCTGCAGAACCCGCACCTAAGAAGGTGATGCGTTGGTCTGACAGTTTGCTGTTCGCTGCTTTACATGCTGCAAGTAGAGAACCAACCGTTACAGCGGCTGTACCTTGGATGTCATCGTTGAAACAACAGATTCGATCTTTGTAGCGTTCAAGCAGTGGCATTGCGTTCTTTTGTGCGAAATCTTCGAACTGAACTAATGCATCAGGCCAACGGCGTTGAACGGCTTGAATAAATTCTTCAACAAATGCATCGTAATCAGCACCCGTGATACGAGGGTGACGCCAGCCCATGTACATTGGGTCAGCAAGACGCTGCGGGTTGTTTGTGCCTACATCGAGCACGATTGGTAGCATGTAAGCTGGGCTGATGCCGCCACAAGCTGTGTAAAGTGCTAGCTTACCAATTGGAATACCCATGCCACCGATACCTTGGTCTCCCAAACCAAGAATACGCTCACCATCCGTAACCACGATAACTTTAACGTTGTGGTTTGTCGCATTGTTCAGTAGGTCATCGATACGATCGCGGTTCGGGTATGAGATAAACAGACCACGGCCACGACGGTAAATATTTGAGAAGTTCTCACATGCTGCGCCAACTGTTGGCGTGTAAATGATAGGCATCATTTCAGAGATGTGGTTTTGAACTAAACGATAAAAAAGCGTTTCATTAGTGTCTTGGATGTTACGAAGGTAGATATGCTTATCCATATCACTTTCGAAGTTACAATATTGCTTGTATGCACGTCCTACTTGCTCTTGGATTGTTTCGGTTGTTTCCGGTAACAAGCCTTCAAGGTTGAAAGAACTGCGCTCTTCAGCAGAGAATGCGCTGCCTTTGTTTAGAAGAGGGGTACTTAGTAGAGCAGGACCAGCATAAGGGATATATAGAGGGCGTTTATCGTTGTTCATTAGATGCCTAATATGGGAGAAAGGGTAACTGAAAAATGATAACGGTTTAGTTATTCAATTGTAAATAGTTTCTCAGCGATCTTAGCAAACAAAATGATATTCTTACCCATGTCCCACACTTATCGAATTTTAGCACCATAATTCGTTATACTTTGCTCACACTTTTTCGCGACGCCTCCTTTTTATGTCATTACTTCCCATCGATGCTTATCAAAACGTATTTCACGAACAAATCGTTAATTCACACCTTGTTGTAGAGGCGGAAACCGGATCGGGTAAATCTACGCGCCTACCACTCTGGGCTTGCCAACATGGGCGAGTGCTTGTGGTTGAACCAAGACGAATAGCTTGTACCTCATTAGCTAAATATCTCGCCCTACAATCGGGCGAAAAGCTTGGTGACAAAATTGGTTATGCGATCAAACTTGAGTCTGAATACAACGAGAAAACTAACGTTGTTTTTGTGACGCCTGGTATCGCGCTGCGTTGGTTATCTGAAGACGGACTCGCTGGCTTTGATGTCATCGTTGTCGATGAATTTCACGAAAGGCGTTGGGATATCGATTTGCTGGTGGCGATTCTGAAACAAAAAGCGAGTCATCGCTTGGTGATCACGTCTGCAACCATCGAAGGGGAACGTCTCGCTCACTATTTGGATGCGGGTCGGATAAGCTGTGAAGGGCGAACTTATCAAGTTGCTATTGAACACCGAGCGAACGAATCCAGAACACTGCCTGATATTCGATATCTAGAGCAGCGCATCGCGGAAGAAGTGAATCATCAATTGATCGCTTCTTCTGGCGATATGTTGGTTTTTCTACCGGGTAAAAAAGAGATCGTTCAATGTGAACAAGCCTTGGCGAAGAATCCAGATATTCAAGTGGTGAAACTGCACGCATCGGTCAGTGATAAAGAACGAGATTTGGCGTTATCGGGTCGTAATATCGATATCAATGCGAACGGTTATGGCCTGAGAAAGGTCATTCTTGCTACTAACGTTGCAGAAACCTCATTAACCATTCCTGACATTGGCGTGGTAATAGATTCAGGATTAGAAAGACGCACCGTTCAACGAAACGGAAGAACCACACTGATGCTTAAATCCATATCACGAGCGAGTGCCAAGCAACGAGCTGGCCGTGCGGGTAGAGTGATGGATGGTGTCTGTGTTCGTCTATATGGTGAGCATGCGGCGTTAGAGTTAGTCACACCGCCTGAATTGCAGCGTGAAGAGCTGATCGAACCGATGTTGGCGGCGGCCTGTTGTGGTGTTCCGCTTGAGAGTTTACCTTTCCTTGATCCTATTCCTGAAAAATCACTAAACAGTGCTACTCAAACCTTGCTGACGATGGAAGCGATTAACGCCGAGCATCAAATTACCGAGCATGGCAAAAAGCTGTATCCGTTGCCGATTGATGCTTTGTATGCCGATATTGTTACTCGAATCAAAACCAAAGCACTCAAAGAGGCGATGGTGGATCTCACTGCGGCGCTGTCCGTTCCTGCTCGCTTGTATCAATTACCAACCAATGCAGAACACCTTGAAGCTCTGGCGCAAAAAGAGAAAGAAGGGTGTGATTTATCCCTGTTGATTCAGATCGTTCGCGGTCGCGAATATCCGAATCTAGAAATCGACCAGCAGGCATTGAATGAAGCACAAGGACTGGCGAAGCAAATGCGTGAGGTGTTTGAACTTCCGCAGCTAGAGGTTGCCTCTCGCTACCAACGTACCGCTCTACTTGAAACCATTATTCAGCTGCATCCTGAGTTAGTGTTTGTGCGCAGACTGAAAAGGAAAGAAGCCTTTGCCAACGGAGTGTTAGAAGTAGTTCTCGGCCGTCAGAATCGTTTCCCGGATAATGAACAAGCGATGTTGGTGCTTGATACCCATAGTTTGCCGGGAAGAGGCGTTAAGCAAACACTGACCTTAGCGACGGTCACTGCACCTATTCCTTTGGATCTTGTGATTGAAGCTGAGATGGGAGAGTGGCAACAAGGTGAAACCGTGGTCAATGATGATGGCGTTTTTACTGAGATGACATTGGTGTATGCCGGCCGCACGATCACGACCAAGCTCGTGACAGCGGAAGGGCAACTATCGTTAAAGCCGATCGTCGATCTTGTATCGAATGGGGTTAAACTTCCCGGTTTTGCAGAAGCTCGCACTCAACAAATCAAACATTGGCAGTTGTATGTGAAACTTGGTCTCGATGAACAAACCCAATACACACCAGAAATTGAGAACATTAACTTTGAGCTATGGTTAATAGAGCAGCTTGAAGTGTTAGGTGTCACTGATGTGAGCGAATTGGAAATGTTCGACCATGCTGATATTCCATTCGATGGTATCCCGACTTGGCTCTATTCAGAGTTTTCGGAAAAGTATCCGTTTTCATTGAGCCTTGCCGATTTACAACTCGAAGTAGAATACCTGCCAGCACGCAAACTGATTTACGTTCATTATCAATCGGGCAGTCGAAAGTTATCGCCAAAACGTTGGGAGCTCCCGACATGGTCTGGCTGGCGTATTCAGTACAAAAAAGCGAGTCGGATAATTGATATCAAATAGATGGATTAGTTTTATCTCCAAAATATTAATCAAATAGGTGCATATATGTTTTTTCAGTACTTATTTTGTTACAAGTTTGATTTTTATATGCCTTTTTAACCAATCAAAAGGTCATAAAAGACTATTCTTCTATATCCTATTGCTATAAAGAAAGAGTTGATAGATATTGAGTATATTGTGTTGTCAAAGTGTCGGGGGACATCATGGATAAACAGACAGAGACGCGTGTAGAGTTTGATTACACAACATTTCTTGGCGCCTCATGCAGTAAAAAATGGACTTTTCTGGAAGCTCTAACCACGATTGCGCCAGTATTTAGTACCGTCTGGCGAGATAGTATTAAAGAGCTCGCAAGCCCTGAAGATCGATTATGGCAGATGGCATTGAAATCAATGTCGACACGTAAAAGCGATGAATCAAACATTGTTACCTTACTCAAGCTAGCCAAGCTAGAGGGGATCAATGAACTCAAAGTCGCTATGCCATATTCTCTTGAAGCAGAGCAGATCGAGTACATCGAATCGCGCAGTCATTTGGTGATTGCCGAGAATACCGGAGAAGAGTTTACTATTAAGCTTTAATCTATCAGTATTGCTTAGAGCTTAGAGCTTAGAGCTTAGAGCTTAGAGCTTAGAGCTTAGGAGCGAGCTCAAAAAATATTAAAAATCGCACACGAAAAAGGGCCTCAATAATGATGAGGCCCTTTTAGTATCTGGAACTTGTGTTTACGAGCTTACTCGCTTTCTAGAATGCAATCAGTCAACTAGACCATAGTCAGCACGCAATACATCGATGATCTCTTGCTTAGGATTCTCACTCAGTACGATTTCCGCACCTGTAATCTTCGCCGCGATATCAAGATAAGTACGTGACAGAGACATTAATGAATCCAATGGAAGTTCATTGTCACGAGCTAACGCTTCACGCTCTGTCATACGCTCTTTGTTCAAAAGAATGTCCGGATCAGGGAAGTAGTTAAGTAGGAACTGGCGGAAACCTTCTTTTGAATTCTCAACGATGTTGCCGTTATTGTATTCCTGAGTATCCCAAATGCGAGATGAATCTGGAGTACCGACTTCATCCATGTAGATAAGCTTTTCATTACCTTGAGCATCGTTGACGTAACCAAATTCAAATTTCGTATCGACAAAGGTTTGATCGACTTTTGCTAGCGCTTGGCTAATTACGTTGAAGCCTTCTTTTAGCAGCTTCTCGTAATGCGCAATGTCACTTGCTTGAGTAAAATTGAATGCTGCGAAGTTGTCTTCGATGTTGTTACGTGTGATGTTCACATCGTCAGCTTCTGGTACACCAGGAATACCTTTTAGAATCCCTTTTGTAGAAGGCGTGATAAGTAGCTCAGGTAACTTCTTGTCTTTCTCTAGGCCTTCAGGCATCTCGATACCACAGAATTCACGTTCGCCGTTCGCGTACGCACGCCACATAGAGCCTGTGATGTATTGACGACAAATCGCTTCGATCATGACTGGGCGAGCTTTTTGTACAATCCATACGAATGGATGAGGGATATCAAGAATATGACTGTCAGCGAGGCCGTTGTCTTTAAATAATTTGAACCAGTGGTTAGAGATAGCATTCAGAGCCGCTCCCTTACCTGGAACACCTTTTAGATTCCCTTCACCACGCCAGATACAATCAAATGCAGAGATACGGTCACTGATCACCATGATTGCTAAAGGCGCATCTGGTGCTACATCGTAGCCTTTCTCTTTAATTAGTCGTTGGCTATCTTCTTCAGTTAACCAGTAGACTGAGCGAACCTTGCCACTGTGGACAGGTTTATCAGTACGGATTGGTAGGTCATCATTTACGGCAAGAACTTGATCAGCAAGGCTCATTTAGACATTCCTATCTTTTATCAAACGTCATACAGAGAAGTGCGGTGTGCACATGATTAGACGGGCATTATACCCAATCTACTATTTGCTTCCAGAGGAAAAGCAAACGATTGCTAAATATGTTGTTTAATTAAAAACCCCCGCTTAACTAATCGCTAAAAAATTGGCGAATTGTAGGGCAGGGGAAGGCAGTATATTTGGACTGTGTTTTGGAGCTATGTTGTTAACTTAAATTTGTTAGCTAAAAGATTAAGCCATGTCTGTGGGCTATGTTTTTGAGCCAACAATGTTATTAAGCCAATATGTTATTAGCAAGGCAGGCGGTTTAGTGAATACGCTCTGAATTGGCATCGATAAAGAAGACTTCACATTGAAAGCGAATTCCTAATGTTCTTAGGTATTGCTGACTGAATTGATCAATCGAAGCACTCGCAACAATCGCGCTCGCATTCTTAGATCGAATGGCTTTCTCGACGGTTTCTACTTCTGTCATTTGATTAGAGGCTTTCATGTGAATAACACGATCACAGCAAACATTATGTAGCTGCAGCTGTTTAGCCGATGGTCTTGGTGTTTGAGCCGTAAACAGTAACCACTGATGTTGATTGGACAGCAACGCCATTTTGGCAAACAACGCTTCTTCGTTTGAACTTTTTGTGTCACGAGAGACGGATGTAAATGCGCAGTGAGTTAGCGGGCTAGAGTGTTGTGCTTTAACGTGTGCTGGAATCATTTTGCTGTCCTTATATACATACTGTATGTGTATACAGTAGTTTTTGTTGCTTATAAGATCAAGCGTTTTTTGAAGGATTATTGGACGATTTTGCTTGGTTATAGATGCTGTCTTTGTTTAAGTTGTTGAAAGTATTATAGAAATTAAATTTGAATGAATTTGTTGTTTTGTCTCATAAGTTGAAGAAATGTAAGCTTTATACAGGTATATACAGTGGTTTTGGCAGAAAAGTACTGTATACACCTGTGTAGAAGATAAGAAGATAAGAA
>NZ_JBFRQW010000018.1:0-34361 GCF_041472735.1 Vibrio sp. 10N.261.46.E11 | reverse complement strand
ATAAGAAGATAAGAAGATAAATCTTAGATACAAAAAAAGCGCCTTAGGCGCTTTCTTATATTTCAACGGTGTTGCTTATCTCAATGTCGCTTGGGAGAGTTTTGCTCTCATTTCCATTTCACCAATATTGAACTGGCGAACATCAATGGTTGCCATATCATTGCACTCTTTACATGAATGATGGCACTTACCATCTAGGTAGTCGTGCTTTTTAACTAGGCTTGGCTTTTTGCACCAATCACAAACGCCTTCTATTGTGAACATATTCTCTCCTCACCTGTTTAAGTCAGGTGTATTTTCGGCGCAAATTATGACACAAGTAAGACTCATTAGTTAATAGTTTGTTACCTTTTTTTGAGAGGGGGATCGATTGCAGTACTAATAAAATCGATATCTTTGCGACTTTGGAAATCGATCTTGCTTGGCTGTTTACGTTTCTGTAACACTCTTGAGGATGGTTTTTAGCGAATTGTTCAAACGTTTCATCTCTTCGTCACATCCGTAACCATCAGGGTGGTAGATTTTGGATAGCTGTTTATATCGAATTTTAATGCTTTTTTGATTCGGAATTGAGCTAGGTGTATACCCAAATAGAGCGCAGGCTACTTGTAAATTGTTCAGGCTGTTGTCATTTTTCTGTTTTTTTAACTCATGGAACATCGTGTGTAGCTGACGTTTCTGCTGCTTAATAGTGAAGTCTTTCGAGCTAAGCTGTGCTTCAAGTGTCTGCTTTTGTTGCCCCAATTCACCCGATTTTAGAGCGTGTCTTCTTTTTGATATCACCAGAGTCATGATAATGCTGACAATTGAAATCAACACGGCTAAGGCTGTGCCAATTAGATAGTCTGAATACGTTAGGTTAGAACGTGTTACCTGCTCTCTAGAGGGCAGATAAGAAGGGGAGCTACTTGCTCGCTCTGGATTAGATAGCCTCTGATTCGTGCTGCTTTCAGCAATGACGTTGTCATTGAGCTTCTCAATCGAAGAGATCTGCTTGGCACGTTGCTGGTTGAATTGCGCTTCCAGAATACGGTTATAGCCATCTTCGGCTGTTGGATTGTTTTTTAAGGCCGCTTCATACCATAGCTGTGCTTCATCTAATGGTTTTAGGAGTTCTTCCTCAAGTGAGGATTCGTAGAGCTTTGCGACTTCGATAGGCGCGCGTTGGTTACCTTGTAAGGCTGATTTAATAAACCATTCTAAAGCAAGTTTATTGCTTTGCTCTACACCTGATCCTGCCAAGTACCATTCACCCAGCCTAAATTGCGCATCTGCATTGCCGTTTTCTGCGGATTGCGAGTACCAATAAAATGCATCGTTGGTGCTCAAAGGGACATCATTACCTGATTCATAAGCTTGAGCTAGTTGGTATTGAGAAACTGGATCTTGAGGTTGAGATTCTATCGAGAATGCAACGTTGCTTTCTGCATGAACGATGTGTGCAGTAGAGAACTGTATTGTAGAAAAGATGAGGGTGAAAAATAGAGTTCTAAGAAGTGATGATGACAGAAAGTTGGATAGGATAAACAATAGATAAGTCTCGTTAAAAAGCCCAGAGTCGGTATATCAGTATGAATATGGCTAGTCGTGTGACTTTGAACAAGCAACACGACGATAAGCAACTATATAGAGGTTAATTCAATAGATAAAGACGAACTGGGCTTTAATCGTGCTACTTAAGCGGCAAGATTTGAATTTCTACGCGACGGTTACAAGCGCGACCTTGAGAGGTGTTGTTGTCACATAGAGGGTAACGTTCACCGTTACCACGAGCAATGGCACGGCCTGCAGCAACGTCTTGAGAGATCAAGAATGCACGAACCGATTCAGCACGACGCTCAGAAAGAACTTGGTTAGAAGACTCGCTGCCCGTGCTGTCAGTGTGACCTTCGATCACTAGGCTAGTGTCTGGGTATTCAACTAAGATGCGCGCAACGCCGCGAAGTGTTTTGTGGATGCTTGATTCTAAAGCGTAAGAACCAGAATCGAAGCCAATGCCGTTCTCTAGGCGAAGTAGAAGTTGGTTCTCACCAACACGCTCTACTTGAACGCCTGAGTTCATGAGTTCTTCACGAAGTGCAGCTTCTTGCTGGTCAAAGTAGTAACCGATACCACCGCCAACTGCGGCGCCACCTGCTGCGCCGATGAGTGCACGCTTACGACGGTCTTTAGAGTCGTCACCCGTAGCTGCACCAGCAACAGCGCCGGCGATTGCACCAATTAAAGCGCCTTGAGTTGCGGAATTAGTCTCAGATTCGCCGGTTGTCGCGTTTTGGCGTTGTGTCGCTTGACAGCCCGTTAGAGCAACAGTGAGTGCCAGGGCTAGTGTGATTTTTTTCAACGTATTTCTCCATCATGTACTTCTGTCAAACGCATGAATTACGAAAGACAACAATAAGTCCTATTGGTGGTTTTTATCAATACGCTGAAGCAATGTAAAGTGGCTCTATGATTGAGTTATCTTTTTAACCGCTTGAGTTCCGCCAACTGGTCGATTTACAGACAGTTTTCGACCTTTCTTCAAACCAACTTCATAGTCTGCGGTGAGGTTTTTCATCGCTTCTTTAAGTTGTTGTTTGAACGTTTCACGGTCGATGTTTTGGAACTCTTTATCAATGTAGTTATTGATTTTGTTGTTCGACTCGTCGTCTGGGGTGATAACAGGAAGTTTTTCAAGCGCACCTTCTACCCAACCCGAAACGTAAGAGTTTACACGACGTGTTACTTCTAAAGTGCCCGTTCCCGAGCCAGCAAAACTGTTTCTGAATTGGCCAGTATGCTCATTTAGTTCACGATAAATAATATCGAACGCAAAAGCCGCGAAAATAGCGCGATCGGCTTCACCAATGAATTCAACGCGTTTAAGGCCTTTGTGATTTAGCAACACGGCTTCTACGCCAAATTTGGTGTTAATACCACGAATAACACGCAGCAGTGTAGAGCTGATATTTGCAGGTAACAGGTGATTGGACTGAGTTTTTCCCATCTTGATAAATTCAATATCGTCCTTTTCGAGACCATATTTCAACATCAAGTTATGCGCCATTTTTATCGCATTGGCAGCCTCATTGACGTTCGCAGAATTTCCAAGCTCAAGACACTTGGCAATTTTCTTTAGGGCTTTTTTCTTATCCATCGACAACTTAATCATTACCGCAAATTTTTAAAAGTCCAACATTTTACATGTTTTGGCGAGTAACAGCAAAGTCAAAAGTCATTTGTAGGAGTGTGGTGAACGATTATGGAAGATAAGGATAGAGGAAGGAAGCGGTGGCTTTCGGACAAAACAAAACGCCATCAAGAGGATTGATGGCGTTAGTGACACGATTTTTAGGAAGTGCTAGAGCTTTCGCAAACTAGATTCCAAGTTCATCGAGTAAATCAGCTGCAGAATCGTTGCCTGAACTTTGCTCTGGCTGCTTTGGTTCTTGCATTTTTTTCTGAGTCGCTTCAAGAATACTGTCTGGACATTCGTCTTCAGCGATTTCGAATTCTTCCAATTGGATGAATTCTGTTTTGTCCATTGCAAGCTCAAGGTAGAAAATGTTGTTGTCGGCAGTAGAGAAAGTAACACGACGAGCTTGCGGGCGATCTAAGTTAGTATCAACAGAAAGGTTCACTTGCTTGTTCAGTGCCAGCATTTTCGGTTGGTTTTGTGTGATGTTAGTTTGCAGTTCTTTACGGATTTTGTTGGTAAAGTCGCCAACCAACTGGTTCATCAACTCACCTAATACATCACCTACTTCGTCTGAAGTATGAAGTACAGCGAGTTCGTCTTCAGGCATGCCCATATTACGCATGTAATTTGTGTAGATCTCTAGCGCTGCTTTCGACGTAAAATTGATAACAACAAGACCTGAAAACCCGCCGTCGAACAAGACGAAACAACCAAAATCTGGCTTAAGACTTGTCTTGTTGATCTTTTGAACCATGGCTGAGTAGGACACCTGTGAAGCCGTCGCTGAAGTAAGTACGTTTGAGACTGATTGGCATAGCTTAAGAAGAATATCTTCAGTTGTGACTGTTTTGCTTTTTTTCATTGTTATTTGCTCATGGAGATGTCGTAAAAAAGTTGTCTACTATCTTACTACTGAATTAAGACGAAAGTGACTATTTCTCCATTCTTGCACCGAGATTCTTATTTGATCACCTTTTTATATGATCTTAATAGTAGTAAAGTGACGAAATTCAAAGAAAAATATTAAAAATCTCAGATAACCCAATGCTGATAGGATCAGCGAAGTAGGGGCAGGAAGCAAATGTTACCAAGACTTCAACTCAATGCTGATGTCGATCCAGTTGTCGTACGCTTTTTAGATGAACTAAAAACAGCGGGCTTTACTGGCGACATTGAATCTCAATATTCTAGCCGTTTGGCTGCGGCGACTGATAACAGTGTCTATCAGCAATTGCCGCAGGCAGTCATTCTTCCTAAAACAACGCAAGACGTTGTGTTGATCGGTAAAGTGGGTGCAAAATCTGCTTACGAACGCGTGACCTTTTCCCCTCGTGGCGGTGGTACCGGTACCAACGGGCAGTCTTTAACAAAAGGCGTCGTGGTTGACCTGTCTCGTTATATGAACAAGATTCTTGAGATAAACGAGCAAGAAGGCTGGGTAAGAGTTCAGTCTGGTATCGTTAAAGACCAATTGAACGATGCTGTGCGTCCGTATGGTTACTTTTTCTCTCCAGACCTTTCTACCAGTAACCGAGCAACCTTAGGTGGCATGATCAATACCGATGCTTCGGGCCAAGGGTCATTGAAGTACGGTAAAACGTCTGACCATGTGTTGTCGCTGCAAGCCGTCTTCGCAGATGGTTCATGTCTCGAATCCGATTTATCACACGGCTTACCTGCTGAAGGTGAATTTGCTCACCATGCCCTTGCGGTAACTGAAGCCGTTTGTCGAGATAAGCGCGCTCAAATTCTTAATAAATTCCCACCATTGAACCGCTTCTTAACTGGTTACGATCTAAAGAACGCAATCAACGAAGAAGACGATAGCTTTGACCTGACTCGTGTTCTATGTGGTGCAGAAGGCTCTTTAGCATTCATTACAGAAGCAAAGCTCAACCTCACGCCGATTCCAAAAGCACGAACGTTGGTTAACGTGAAATACAATACGTTTGACTCTGCGCTACGCAATGCGCCGTTCATGGTTGAAGCGAAAGCACTGTCTGTTGAAACGGTAGATTCAAGAGTATTGAACCTCGCGAAGCAAGACATTGTTTGGCACACCGTGAGCGATTTGCTGACTGATGTTCCAAACAAAGAGATGCTTGGCATCAACATGGTTGAGTTTGCAGGCCAAGATGAAGCGGAAGTTGAACAACAAGTTCAAGCGCTGACGGCACGACTTGAAACCATGGTAGAAACCGAAGAAGCGGGTGTGATTGGCTTCCAAGTGTGCAGCGACTTAGCGAGCATTGGCCGAATCTACAACATGCGTAAAAAAGCGGTGGGTTTATTAGGTGCGGCAAAAGGCAGAGCTAAACCAGTCGCTTTTGCTGAAGATACCTGTGTACCACCAGAAAACTTGGCCGACTTCATCTCTGAATTTAGAGTATTACTCGATTCAAAAGAGTTGAACTACGGCATGTTTGGTCACGTGGATGCGGGCGTACTGCACGTTCGTCCTGCTTTAGATTTGTGTGATCCGATGCAAGAAGCATTGATGCATGAAGTCTCTGATGAAGTGGTTAAGCTGGTGGCGAAATACGGCGGCTTGATGTGGGGTGAACACGGTAAAGGCTTCCGCTCTGAGTATGGTCCTGACTTCTTTGGTGAAGAGCTGTTTACCGAATTAAGACGAGTTAAAGCGGCATTTGACCCGCATAACAAGATGAACCCAGGCAAGATCTGTACGCCGTTAGAAAGCGATGCTGAGTTGGTGAAAGTCACTGACACCAAGCGTGGTTTCTACGATCGCCAGATCGACGTACAAGTCCGTGATAGCTTCAAGCAAGCGATGGAATGTAATGGTAACGGCTTGTGTTTCAACTACGATACGAGTTCGCCAATGTGTCCTTCGATGAAAGTCACGGCTGACCGTCGTCATTCACCAAAGGGCCGTGCAGGCTTGGTTCGTGAATGGTTGCGTCAGTTAACGGAACAAGGCGTCGATATTCTCGATTTAGAGCAAGAAGCGCTGAAGGATAATACTCCGATTAAAACCATGGTGGAACGTGTTCGTAACACGATGAACAAACGCCATGAGTACGATTTCTCGCATGAAGTTCATGAAGCGATGAACGGTTGTTTGGCGTGTAAAGCGTGTGCGAGCCAATGTCCTATTAAAGTTGATGTACCAAGTTTCCGTTCTCGATTCTTAAACATCTACTATTCGCGTTACCAGCGCCCAGCAAAAGACTATTTAGTCGCTAACATTGAAACCATGCTGCCGCTGATGGCGAAAGCGCCAAAAGTAGTGAATGCTGCATTGGGTCAAAAGTGGATACAAACCGCAACGGCTAAAACGGTCGGTTATGTTGATGCACCGCTGATGTCGGTGCCTACGCTAAAAAATCGTCTAGCGAGCAAAGAACTGCAACTCTTCGACTTACAGTACTTAGAAGGCTTGTCTTCTGAAGAGAAGAAACAGCATGTGCTGATCGTTCAAGACCCGTTCACTAGCTTCTATGATGCGGAGGTGATTGAAGACTTCGTCACTCTGGCTCAAAAACTTGGTAAAACTCCGGTGTTGCTGCCGTTTAAACCAAATGGTAAAGCTCTGCACATTAAAGGCTTTTTAAGTCGTTTTGCGCGTGAAGCGAAATCAACATCGGATTTCTTGTCGATGGTGGCGGATATCGGTATTCCTTTGGCGGGGGTGGACCCGGCTCTTGTGCTTTGTTACCGCGATGAATACGTTGAGATCTTAGGTGACAAGCGTGGCGACTTTGATGTACTGACTGTGCATGAATGGTTAATGCCATCGTTGGATGAGTTTGAAGCGCGCTCTGCAAATGAAGAGATGTGGTACTTGTTCGCTCACTGTACTGAGAAGACCAAAATGCCGAACGCTGAAAAAGAGTGGGGCGCTATCTTCAAACACTTTGGTGCTGCGTTAACCAGCGTTCCTGTCGGCTGTTGCGGCATGGCGGGCACCTTCGGGCATGAAGTCGATAAGCTGCAAATGTCGAAAGATATATACGGTTTAAGCTGGAAGCCTCAAATGCAGGACTTACCAAAAGATCGTTGTTTGGTGACGGGTTATTCTTGCCGTAGCCAAGTGAAGCGTTTTGAAGGTGAGAAGCTTGCTCACCCATTACAAGCGCTAGCAAAAATTCTTTAATACATTTAGCCCAGCAATTGCTGGGCTTTTTTCTAAACTAACAAAGGAATGTTAATAAGGAAAAGTATGAAATTTCTAGAATTAAAAGTACCACCCGTTGCACAGTTCATTATTGTATTCGTAGCATCATACTTCTGCGCTCAGCAGTTGAGCCAAGAAACATTGGCACTGCCTTATCGAATGGTTGTGCTCGGTATCGGGATTGTCTTGAGTGGTGTTATTGGAATATCAGGCATATGGGAGTTTCGCAAACAGAAAACCACCGTTAATCCGATCAAAGTCGACACCGCTTCTGCAGTTGTGGACAGCGGAATCTTTGGCTATACGCGAAATCCAATGTATCTAGGGCTATTCATACTATTGTTTTGCTTTGGTTACTTCTTCCAAAACCTGTTCAGTGTCTTACTCAGTTTTGTATTCGTAATCTACATGAATCAGTTCCAAATTAAGCCAGAAGAACGCGCTCTAGAGCAATTATTCGGTGCAGAATATGTTGATTACAAACAAAAGGTTAGGCGCTGGATTTAGTTCTGACTTGAATACAGGCTTGAGTGACTTGATGTCATTAGTCATCGAAATGAAAAAGCCCAGCTTGTGATACCAAGCTGGGCTTTATTGATCTTGTCTCTAGCTATTTACATCAAGTGATGTAAATAAGAGTGCTGATTAAGCGGCAGCTGCGAACTGAGCTAGAAACATCTCTTTACGTTCGTTGAAGCGGTTTACTAGGTCGTCAACAGAAGCTTGGTCGTATGGCTTAAGGCCACTTGCTACCATGCGTTTCACGCCTTTACCGACAACGCCGCCGTCTTCTTTGAAATCGAAGTTCAGTGTCACGATGCCACGCTTGCCTTCAACATTAAAAGTCGCACCAGAGAATTCAACTTCTGGGTGAGATAGGTCTAGGCGAGTAAATTCAACTTCCATGCTCTCGTAAATCACAAGAGGACGCTGGCAGTTGATCATCATTTGCTGTTCTTCCATTAGAGGAACCATGATGTGTGGGAAGTTCATACCAGAGAACTTAACGTAGTTTGTTACTACGTGTTCGATGAATGCTTGATCGTGGCTCTTTTCACCTTCACAAGACATGTGTAGGTACTCTTTGCCTTTCTCGTCAACCAGTGAGCTTTCTTTCTCACACTTGTTGTCAACGCTAAGCGCAATACCGTTACCCACCATACCTGAAAAATCAAAACGCATTTTTTGGCTGATGCCTTCTTTTTGCAGAAGTACTGCAAACAAAAGATCGCCAGGCACGCAGAAGCGCTTGTTGTCTTCATCGTGAATTGGGTTGAAGTCAGCAGCTACTTTTTTAGCAAAGTGGCTAGCTTGTTCACGAGTGAATTGAAATTGATTGTCTTCAGTAGAAAAGTAAGGTGTCAGAAACATAGTATCGCTATTAGTCATCAAATCTGGCGGGGATTATAGCTAACTAACTTGGTTTTAATGGTCTATCCAGTTTACGAGGGCCGAAAAGGAGGGAGATTGATGAGAAGGCGGGCTGGTGAGAAAAATAATAAAGGTCTAGAAAATCTAGACCTTTATTTATATAAGCTTATTTTTTATTAGGGAAGAACCACTTATCTAAATAATCACTCATTGGTGTAAAAGCAAGGTTCGCATAGTTAAATGGGTAATTAGCGGTTGTTGTTTCACCACTTGCGATTTTACCGACTGCCGTAAAAACTTTTGGTTTATTAGCATCAGTAAGTTCGCTAGGGACCTTGCCTGCCGTTGGGTTAATTTTATATTCGTAGATGACGCCGAAGAAAGCTCCAGGGTTTAAGTTCTTCTTAATTGTATGTACAGGATCTAATTTACCGTTGACTTGTTTACCATCGTCGTCTAAACATTTAGTCAAATCAGTACCTTTAATCACTTTTCCAGCAATTAATTGCCCGTTACCATAGTTACATTCATCATATTTTAAGTAACCGAGTGCTGGAGTTCCGGATATGAACTCTTTATTAATTATACCCTTGAAACCTTCATAGCTTGTAGTTAACTCAGCACCAACAGCAGTATTGTTGTCACCATCAACGTAGTAATCGAAAACTTGCAGTAGTTTTTGATATGTCGTGGTGCTTTTCGTTTCGTCTGTACTCGAAATGTTGGTATAGATAAGTTCTATACCATTTAGGTTAGGGCTGTTGCTATTCATGTTTGTTGCTAACGCTAAAACAAATTTTCCATGAACTGTGTTGTCTTCGGGTGGCTTTTCAGTTATCCCAAGGACGATGGTTTTTTTGCTAAACTGCTTTCTCACATCATCATGAGCCCATTTAAGCAAATTTTCGACTTGCAGTTTTACGGCATCTTGCTGAACTTGAGTAATGTTTGGACCAATCGGCAGAATGTAAATACCTTTTTCAAAAGCACAGTTTGGCACTTCAGCTGCTGTTGAACAGTTTTTAATGCTGGTATAGGTCGAGACTTTCGTTAGCGTTGGAGTCGTTGGCTTTGCCGGTGCTTTATTGCTTGAGTCAGAACCACAGCCAGCTAAGAATAAGGTGCTGATAAGGGCTGTTGTAAGCAGAATTGGTGTGTTTTTTGTTATCATAGCTAATGCAAGTTCCTATACGGGATGATTGTTTTTTCGAATAATATCATCTTTATCAATAGGTGCATTGGTTTTTACAAATAAGTGGGCTGTAACGAGAGTACAGCCCAATAGACAGACAGTATTAAAAACTTGACAGTGTACCTTCTGGCATTAGGTGGTTATGGACGGATAATTTGAGTAACAGGTTAGCTTGCTCAATATCTGGAGCAAAATATCTGTCTTTATCGTAGAAGCTGACTTTTTCACGCAAAATCTGTTTCGCTTCTTCCACACGAGGAGAAGATAGATTCGGAGCGCGGAAGTCTAGCCCTTGTGCTGCTGCTAAATATTCTACTGCCAATATCCCACGGGTGTTTTCAGCCATGTATCTAAGCCTACGAGCGGCAAAGGTAGCCATTGATACGTGGTCTTCTTGGTTTGCAGAGGTAGGTAGGCTGTCTATTGACGCCGGGTGAGCCAATGTTTTGTTCTCACTAGCGAGTGCTGCAGAGGTAACCTGAGCAATCATAAAGCCCGAGTTCACGCCGCCGTTATCGACCAAGAAAGGTGGAAGCTTACTTAGTGCGCTATCAATCAGCAGTGCCATTCTACGCTCTGACAAGCTACCGATCTCGGCAATGGCCAATGCAAGGTTATCGGCTGCCATTGCGACAGGTTCTGCATGGAAGTTGCCACCTGAAATGATGTCGCCATCGTCAGCGAAAACCAGCGGATTATCGGATACGGCATTCGCTTCAATCGTTAAAGTCTCTGCTGAGTTACGAATCTGCTGTAAACACGCACCCATCACTTGAGGCTGACAACGCAGTGAGTAAGGGTCTTGAACCTTTTCACAACAAGTGTGTGATTCACCAATCTCACTCTTTTGATCGAGCAGATGACGGTAAGCAAGCGCTGCATCCATTTGTCCACGATGACCACGAACGCGGTGAATACGAGGGTCAAATGGGCGGCGACTACCGAGTGCTGCTTCAACAGACATTGCTCCACACACAGTCGCCGAAGCGAACAAGTCTTCCGCTGCGAATAGACCTTCTAATGCAAAGGCCGTCGATGCTTGAGTACCGTTTAACAGCGCTAAACCTTCTTTAGGTGCTAGTGTGATTGGCTCTAAGCCAGCGATTTGCATTGCTTCTAAGCCTGTGATGATTTTGCCATTGTGTCGTGCTTGGCCTTCACCAAGTAGAACGGTACTCATGTGTGCAAGAGGAGCAAGATCTCCAGATGCACCAACCGAACCTTTCTGTGGAACACATGGGTAAACCTGCGCGTTCACTAGATCGATAAGTGCATTGATCACCTTGAGTCGGATACCAGAATAACCACGAGACAAGCTGTTAATCTTTAGCACCATCATCAAGCGCACGGTTTCATCAGACATGAATTTACCGATGCCCGCCGCGTGAGAAAGCACGATACTTTTCTGTAGTACTTCTAAATCTTCAGGGGCGATTTTGGTATTCGCTAGCAAGCCAAAACCCGTATTGATGCCATACACAGTGCGATCTTCAGCAATCACTTGTTCGACAACGTGCATGCTCGCTTCAATATCCGGGATTGCAGCAGGGTCGAGTGATAAGTTCACAGGGCTACGGCTAATCTTACGAAGTTCAGGTAGGCCAAGAAGTCCTGGTTTAAGTAATAAATTCAACATTTTATCTCCAGATATTAAAGGCGACGAAGTTCTTCGTTTAGCATAGGTAAATCAAGCTTCTGCTCTTTAGCGCACTGCTTGGCAATATCGTAACCCGCATCAGCATGACGCATAACGCCAGTGGCCGGATCATTGTGAAGTACGCGAGCAATACGCTGTGATGCATCTTCACTGCCGTCACAACAAATCACCATTCCTGAGTGTTGCGAAAAGCCCATGCCAACGCCACCGCCATGGTGCAGAGAAACCCATGTTGCGCCGCCTGCAGTATTTAGCAGAGCGTTCAATAGAGGCCAATCTGATACAGCATCTGATCCATCCATCATGCCTTCTGTTTCGCGGTTCGGGCTTGCTACTGAGCCCGAATCTAGGTGGTCACGACCGATAACAACTGGTGCTTTCAATTCGCCATTTTTCACCATTTCATTGAATGCTTGTCCTAAACGTTCACGATCTTTCAATCCAACCCAACAGATACGAGCTGGTAGGCCTTGGAACTGAATGCGTTCACGCGCCATATCTAGCCAGTTATGTAGATGTGGGTTGTCAGGAATCAGTTCTTTTACTTTTTGGTCTGTTTTGTAGATGTCTTCTGGGTCGCCAGAAAGGGCAGCCCAACGGAACGGACCGATGCCTTCACAGAATAAAGGACGAATATAGGCAGGAACGAAACCTGGGAAATCAAATGCGTTTTCTACGCCTTCTTCCAGTGCCATTTGGCGAATGTTATTACCGTAATCTACAGTCGCAGCACCTCGATATTGTAGGTCGAGCATCGCTTGAACTTGAATCGCCATCGATTGTTTCGCGGCTTTCACCACTTTTGCTTCATCAATGGTGCGCTCTTGCGCTGCTTTTTCCATTGTCCAACCTTGCGGCAAGTAACCGTTCAGTGGATCGTGGGCAGAGGTTTGGTCGGTCACTACGTCAGGCGTGATGTTACGTTCGACTAACTCTGGGAAGACGTCTGCGGCGTTACCTAATAAGCCAACAGAGATTGGCGTGTCTGATTCTTTAATCATAGCCATTGCTTCATCTAAGCTGGTGGCTTTTTTGTCGACATAGCCTGTACGCAAGCGGTAATCGATTCGTGATTCATCACATTCAACCGCAATCATCGAGAAGCCAGCCATAGTCGCTGCGAGAGGTTGAGCACCACCCATACCGCCGAGGCCACCAGTAAGAACCCATTTGCCGTTTGCTTCGCCTTGAAAGTGTTTCTTCGCAATCGCGACAAAGGTTTCATAAGTACCTTGAACGATGCCTTGTGAGCCGATGTAGATCCAGCTACCGGCGGTCATTTGACCGTACATCATCAAGCCTTCTTTATCGAGCTCGTTGAAGTGCTCCCAGTTGGCCCAATGTGGAACAAGGTTAGAGTTAGCGATCAACACGCGAGGTGCGTTTTTATGAGTCGGGAACACGCCTACAGGTTTACCTGATTGAACAAGCAGCGTTTGGTCGTCTTCTAAACGCTCTAATACTTCAACAATCTTGTCATAACATTTCCAATCACGCGCTGCGCGACCAATACCACCATACACAACCAGTGCATGTGGGTGTTCTGCCACATCAGGGTCTAGGTTGTTCATTAGCATACGCAGTGGTGCTTCTGTTAACCAAGATTTAGCGCGCAAAGTGGTGCCATGAGGTGCGCGAATTTCGCGAGTCGTGTCGAGACGAGGGTCACTGTTGTGGTGTTCCGTCATTTTGGAATTCCTTCTGTTTCACGTTATATCGTTGTAGTTGTAGTTATCGGTATATCTGGATTAGTCGTTGGCCATTGCAGAGGCAATATCCCAACACAAACGAGCAGCCAATCGAGCCGTTTGGCCATCGACGTCGTAGTCTGGGTTATATTCCGCAATGTCCGCGATAATGAGTTTTTCACTGTGTTTAAAAATCTGTTCTAGAAAAGGAGCGAGTGTTTCATAGCTCACGCCTCTTGCCGCTGGTGCACTGACACCCGGCGCAGTCGCCGCAGGGAAGACATCGAGATCAATGGTGAGATAGAGGTAATCACACTCATCGATGAATTTTTGCAACTTAACCAATTGAGCGACTTGGTTTACTTGGGTGATATCGCGGTCATGTTCGTACCACACACCAAGCTGGTCGGCTTTGTTGAACAGTGCTTTGGTATTGCTGGCTGCACTCACACCAAGACACGCGTAATGAAATGGCCACTGATGTGCATGGCAGTAATCGCTGATCTGGTTAAAAGGCGTGCCTGAACTCGGTTTAACGTCAGCGATGTCGCTTTCAAATTCACGAAGATCAAAGTGAGCATCAAAGTTAACGATGCCGATCTTAGGTTTGTGTATAGGCTGATCTTTATCAAGACGTTCAGCTTTATGGAGGCGTTCCGCTTGATGTAAATGCTCAGCGAGCCCTTGGAACGATGCCCAAGCCACTTCGTGACCGCCGCCAAGGGTAATCACTTTGCTGGTAGCTAAAGCATTGGCAATCAAAGAAGCACACTGCTTTTGACTGACTTCTAATTGACCATCATTGCACTCGATATCACCGAGATCCGCGATGTGTGCGTCACTGTGCCAAGCCATATTCGCCAACGCTTGACGAATCAGGTTAGGTGCTTGTTTCGCGCCCACGCGTCCTTTATTTCTGGCAACTCCGGCATCGCTGGCAAAGCCAACTAAGGCGATAGCGCTGTCAGTCAGCTCGTCACTTGAATCACTACTTTGCACTTGCTTGGTAATGTGATGAACGCGAGTGCCGAGTGCGCCATCTTCAAGATCATTGCGGCCATTCCACACAAAGTTATGCACGGTTTCTACGTTTTCTTGAATACCGTGGGATTTAGATTGAGTCATGACACACCTCGCCATTAACAATGCGTTTATGCAGATGAGGAACACCGACTTGATAACTTAGATCGGCAGGGTGCTCGATATTCCAGATCGCTAAATCAGCGACATAACCCACTTCGACTTTGCCTTTGGTTTGTGAGTCGCCAATGGCAGCGGCAGCATGACAAGTCACACCGCGCAACGCTTCTTCAGGCGTCGTGCCAAACAGGGTGCAGCTCATGTTCATCATTAGCGTTAGGTCAGCAAAAGGAGAAGTACCGGGGTTTAAGTCGGTCGCTATCGCCATCGGAATGTTGTGTTCGCGAAGTAGGGCAATAGGTGGCTGTTGAGTCTCTTTTAAGAAGTAGAAAGCGCCGGGAAGCAAGGTGGCAACTGTGCCTGATTCCGCCAGTACTTTTACTCCGGCTTCATCAAGGTATTCAACATGGTCAACAGAGAGTGCGTCGTATTTTGCTGCAAGTGCGCTGCCACCCATATTCGAGAGTTGTTCTGTGTGGCCTTTAATCGCTAGCCCATGTGCTTTGGCAGCTGCAAAGACGCGTTCGGTTTGTTCTAGGTTGAAGCCGATAGATTCGCAGAACACGTCAACTGCATCAGCTAACCCTTGCTCTGCAGCTTTAGGGATAATCTCTTGGCAAACCAGATCAATATAACGATCGGGCTGCTCTTTATATTCAGGTGGTACAGCATGGGCTGCGAGGAGAGTAGTGGTGATCTTAATACGACGATGATTTTCTAACGCTTTAGCCGCGCGTAACATCTTCAGTTCGTCATCAAGCGTTAAGCCATAGCCAGATTTTACTTCGATGCTGGTTACACCACTTCTTAGCAGGCCATCGAGTCTCGGTAACGCCATTTCAACCAGTTCAGACTCTTGTGCTGCGCGTGTGGCCGTGACTGTCGCTAGAATACCGCCGCCTTGCTTAGCGATGTCGGTGTAAGACACACCATTCAAACGCTGTTCAAATTCGTTGGCGCGGTTGCCTGCAAATACAAGGTGAGTGTGGCAATCAATCAGCCCTGGGGTGACGAGCTTGTTTTTGCAGTCATAGGTGGTGTAATCCAAAGAACCATCAACACTTACTTGTTCTAACTCAGAAGCAAGTGTGCCTTGGTTTGAACAAGAGATGGACACGAACTTACCGTCTTCGATAACAATATCTCGAGGGGAAGAGGGCTGATAACCGTCGACTCCCGAACTCATGGAGACCACTCGTGCGTTTTTGAGGATCAAATTCATAATCACCTAGATCTTTGTTAAACATTAAATGTATATACAAATAAATAGGCTAAACGCTGACCTGAATCAAGTTGATGTTGCAAAAATGTGATCAGCGATCAGGATGATGTTCTTTAATCTAGGAGTATCTTGGAGCTTAATTTGTATTTAGAGCCAGGATGATAGAGCAATGCAAAGCTGATGAGGCGTTCTTTGCTCCATGTTCTTCTATTCAAAAGAAGGCAAGGCTCTGATTCAGAAAGCTTTAGTGATGTTCTGATTTGAGAGTCTGGAATAATGGCTTCAACCGTGTGCTCGATAGCACTTAGCGGGCAGCTTTTTGAAAGATATTCATTGGGGGTAGAGATTGAAAAGTCTTGCTCTAGATATTTTGGAGCGGCTTGAGAATTCACCCAACGAGCTTCCAGTTGTATCGGCGTATTGTCGGCAAAGTGGATGATTTCACTATAGAATACTTCTGCATTGATCATCACGCCTAACCGTGTGGCGGTGCTTTCATCAGTCTTGATGCTATCGTGTTTGATCACTTGGCTAGTATACGTTTGGCCACGGTCTTTGATCTCTTGCGCGATATTGTTGATATCAAGTAGCGGAGATTGTGCTTTTTCGTCGGGCTCACAAACAAAAGTACCCAGCCTTGGCTTCCTGATGAGCTTGCCTTCAGACACAAGATCTCGAATGGCTTTATTCACCGTCATTCTACTCACGTTGAACTGTTCTGTGAGTTCGAGTTCGGTGGTAATTTGATAACCCACCGGCCAGTGACCATTGGTAATTTTGTCATCTATGAACTGTTTTATCTGAAGGTAGAGCGGCGCTTTCGACATAATGAAACCTTATTTGACTATACAAATAGAGTAACGGAATTTTTCACGATTTCAACATTTCCTCGGGCAATGTGACCTTATTCAACATAGATGGGGCAAATTGCTTGATTCTGTGAGGCAAGTGTCGCAAATTGTCACGCAATAACTATTAGGGCATGTTGATCTTTCGAGCTGGTTTTTGCAGCGAGTTGCTGGTTATTTATACAAGGTAGAGGGTTTGATGTGTAGCTAGCCTACATGAGAAGCCGATAACGCAGTAGGAATGACCAGCAAACGCTGCCCGAAGGGTTCGGCTAAAAGCGTTTTACTCTTTGTTGAGGGAGATTTGCTTAGAATGACTAGGCTACTTCTCCCTCGCCGCGATTAAAACGCTTTTATCTCGAACAAAATTTAACCACGAAAGGTCAACACGCCCTAGTTAATCAAATAATTAGAAAGGGAAATAATATGTTTAAGAAATTAAAGGCCTCGTTGGGCATTGGTGCAGCAAAGGTTGATACCGTCTTAGATAATATTGAAGTTTTCCAAGGTGGCGAGTTGTCAGGCAATGTTCACATTGTTGGTGGCGACGTTGAGCAACAAATCGACCTGATTAACTTGGTTCTCAACACAGAAGTAAAAGTAGAAACAGAAGACAGCACTAGCTATGAAACTTTTTCACTCGGTCGTATTCAAGCCGTAGAGCCTTTCGTTATCCAACCGGGCGAAACCAAACTGGTTCCATTCCGCCTTAAGTTAAATGATGAAACGCCAGTCACCGCGTTGAATGCACAAATGAACCAATGCCATGTGTGGGTTGAAACCAACCTAGATATAGGCTTCGCGATTGACCCTAAAGACCGTGACTTTATCTCCGTACATCCACTGCCAACAGTTGCTAAAATCATCCAAGGTGTGGAAGCATCGGGCATGGCAATGGTGAAAGCAGACGTAGAGAAAGGCTTCTTAAAAGGCAATAGCTTTGCTTCACGCTCTGGCTGTTACCAAGAGATTGAATTTCGCAGCGGCGGCTTCATGAATAATAAAGAGATCGAGCTGTCATTCATCGTTGAAGGCTCAATGGTTCACTGCTTAGCCGAAATTGACCGCTCAATGAGCTTCCGCGGCGACCAATACATCTCATTCAGCCTACCTGCAAACGCGGCTGACTCAGATATCCGCAATGCAGTTTCAAGAATCATGAGTGCGTAGTTGCCTTTCTGTGAGTAGTCGCTTTTTCTATTAATAGAGACAAGACAGTACGATTTCTATAGCCGAACTTAAACGTTCGGCTTTTTTGTATTGTAGATAAAGCCAACGAATTAATGATTGAGCTATGGGTAAGGCGTTAGAAGGATCTATATAGAAGAGACATTTCAGTCATATAGTTTTGTGGTGCTGCGGGACTAACATTGTCATTTCATATTATTTCGTTACAATGTTCGGCTACTCACAGATGTGGCATCTGTATTTGCTTCTATGTGGGTATCTTTATTATGCATATATCCCCAATCAGCGTACTAGTTGATTGAAAGACATATATTAAACATTTTCATGTGTTGCTTGGTGTGCAACACCACTGTAAAGGACAAATAATGCCAATTATTACTCTTCCTGACGGTAGTCAGCGTCAATTTGACAACCCTGTATCAACTCTAGATGTTGCCCTATCAATCGGTCCTGGTCTTGCGAAAGCAACCATTGCTGGTCGTGTAGATGGCGAGCGTGTTGATGCTTGTGATCTTATCGAAAACGATGCAAGCCTAGAAATCATCACAGCTAAAGATGAAGTTGATGGCCTTGAGATCGTTCGTCACTCTTGTGCTCACCTTTTAGGCCACGCGATTAAGCAGCTTTTTCCAGAAGCGAAAATGGCGATCGGTCCTACCATCGATAACGGTTTCTACTACGATATCGACCTTGAGCACTCTCTAACGCAAGAAGATCTAGAAAAGATTGAAAAGCGTATGAAAGAGCTAGCGAAGACCAAGTATCAGGTTGTTAAGAAGAAAGTTAGCTGGCAGGAAGCGCGTGACGCATTCGAAGCTCGCGGCGAGACTTACAAAATCGAAATCTTGGATGAGAACGTTTCTAAAGACGATCGTCCAGGCCTGTACCATCATGAAGAATACATCGATATGTGTCGTGGTCCACACGTTCCACATATGGGCTTCTGCCAACACTTCACGCTACTTAACGTAGCGGGTGCTTACTGGCGTGGTAACAGTGACAACAAGATGCTTCAACGTATCTACGGTACTGCATTCCACGACAAGAAAGCGCTTAAGGCTCACCTAGTGCGCCTAGAAGAAGCGGCTAAGCGTGATCACCGTAAAATCGGTAAGCACTTAGATCTATTCCACATGCAGCAAGAAGCACCAGGTATGGTGTTCTGGCATCACAACGGTTGGACTATCTTCCGTGAGCTAGAAGTATTTATTCGTCAGAAGCTGACTGAGTACGATTACCAAGAAGTAAAAGGCCCATTAATGATGGACCGTGTTCTTTGGGAACGCTCTGGTCACTGGGATAAGTACGCTGAAGCGATGTTCACGACTTCTTCAGAGAACCGTGAATACGCGATTAAGCCAATGAACTGTCCTGGTCACGTTCAAATCTTCAACCAAGGTTTGAAATCTTACCGTGATCTACCGCTACGTATGGCTGAGTTCGGCTCATGTCACCGTAACGAGCCGTCTGGCGCACTTCACGGCATTATGCGTGTTCGTGGCTTCACTCAAGATGATGCTCACGTATTCTGTACTGAAGACCAAGTTCAGCAAGAAGTTAAAGCTTGTATTGAAATGGTTTACGATACTTACACAACTTTCGGCTTCGAAAACATTGTTGTTAAGCTATCTACTCGTCCAGAACAGCGCGTAGGTTCAGACGAAATGTGGGACCGTGCAGAGGCCGATCTTAAGCAAGCGCTTGAGGCGATGGAGATTGCATACGAGATTCAAGAAGGCGAGGGTGCGTTCTACGGACCTAAGATTGAATTTACTTTGCATGATTGTTTGGACCGCGCATGGCAATGTGGTACAGTGCAGCTCGATTTTGCATTACCAGAACGTTTAGGTGCAACTTACGTAGGTGAAGATAACGAGCGTCACACGCCAGTTATGATCCACCGCGCGATTTTAGGTTCACTAGAACGCTTCATCGGTATTCTTATTGAAGAATACGCTGGCTTCTTCCCAACGTGGTTGGCGCCAGAACAAGCAATTGTTATGGGCATTACAGACAAACAGTCTGAATATGTACAAGAAATTGCGAAAAAACTGCAAAAAAGTGGATTTAGAGTCAAAGCAGACTTGAGAAATGAGAAGATTGGCTTTAAAATCCGCGAACATACTTTGAAACGTGTACCGTTCATGCTTGTGTGTGGTGACCAAGAAATGGAAGCCGGCGAAATTGCAGTACGTACACGTAAAGGTAAGGACCTTGGCAAATTTAAAGTGGATGACTTTATTTCATACATCCAAGCCGAGGTTTCAAGCCGTAAGCTCAATCTGGAGGAATAGCTATTAAAGGCGGAAGACGTGGCCAACAACCGGCCAAACAAAACCAGCACCGTTTAAACGGTGACATTCGTGGCGTTCGTGAAGTGCGTCTAACTGGCGCAGACGGCGAAGCTGTTGGTGTAGTAACAATCGCTGAAGCGATGGAAGCTGCAAATGAAGCTGGTATGGATCTTGTAGAGATCAGCCCTAACGCCGAGCCGCCAGTTTGTCGTGTGATGGACTACGGTAAGTTCCTCTTCGAGAAGAGCAAAGCTGCGAAAGAGCAGAAGAAAAAGCAAAAGCAGGTTCAGATCAAGGAAATTAAATTCCGACCTGGAACTGATATTGGAGACTATCAGGTAAAACTACGCAACCTGACTGGTTTCCTTGAAGACGGCAACAAAGTGAAGGTAACAATTCGCTTCCGTGGCCGCGAAATGGCTCACCAAGAAATCGGTGTTGACGTTCTTAATCGTTTGAAAGTAGATACTGAAGAATTTGCAGTTGTCGAATCTTTCCCAACGAGAATTGAAGGTCGCCAGATGATCATGGTGTTGGCCCCTAAAAAGAAGTAATTAACGGCTTTGCAAGTAATTAAACCCTGCAGCCTCAGGTTGCGGGGTTTTATTCGCCCTAATTACTATGTTATTAACAACTCAACAATGCGGAGTTATTCATCATGCCTAAGATGAAAACCAACAAAGGTGCTGCTAAGCGTTTCCAGAAAACTGCTGGTGGTATTAAGTTTAAGCACGCTGGTAAACGTCACATCCTGACTAAGCGTACTACTAAGAACAAGCGTCAGCTACGTCCGAACTCGATCCTTCCTAAATGTGAAGTTGCTCAAGTTCTACGTATGATGCCATACGCTTAATTCTTTTTAGTTTATAAATTCGTTTAGTTTAGGAGAAGCATAATGCCTCGCGTAAAACGTGGTGTACAAGCTCGTGCACGTCATAAGAAAGTTCTAAAACAAGCTAAAGGTTACTACGGAGCACGTTCACGTGTTTACCGCGTAGCTTTCCAAGCAGTTACCAAAGCTGGTCAATACGCTTACCGTGACCGTCGCAACAAGAAACGTCAATTCCGTCAACTTTGGATTGCACGTATCAACGCGGCATCTCGTCAAAATGGTCTATCTTACAGCCGTTTCATCAATGGCCTTAAGAAAGCATCTATCGAGATCGACCGTAAGATTCTTGCTGACATCGCAGTATTCGACAAAGCAGCATTTGCTGTTCTAGTTGAAAAAGCGAAAGCATCTCTATAATTTAGAGTTAGCTTAAAGGTTTAATAAAAGGAGAACTTCGGTTCTCCTTTTTTATTGCCTGCTATTTGGCTTTGCCGCATTCTCTCGCATCTCGCATCTCGCATCTCGCATCTCGCATCTCGCATCTAATTTTTTATTCGCTTGAACAAGTATTCTGGTATATAAACATTTACCTAACCTTTAAATGTTAAGCGACCGAGATAAATGACCGCACCTACTACTATGACGTTCTTCGAACGTTTTGAAACCGATATCCTTTCAGGCAAAAAGACCATTACTATTCGCGATGAATCTGAGCGTGACTACCAGCCGGGAAGTGTTGTAGAAGTATCAACGCTAGAGCAGGGACGTGTATTCTGTAATCTTAAGATCATTAGCGTAGAACCAATCTTGTTTGATGACTTAGGTGAATTCCATGCGGTGCAAGAGAACATGACGCTAGATGTCCTCAAGGGTGTGATTCAAGATATCTACCCAGGGATCTCTGAACTGTATGTTGTCTCTTATGAGTTGGTAGTTTAAGCCTTATTGGATTCACTAAATTCCAAAACAAAAAAAGCTAACGACAAACATTAGCTTTTTCATTTCTGGAGAAATTTGATTGAGCGCTAAGCTTGGTAGCTCTTATGCGTGATAACTCTTATGCGTGATAGCTTTCGAGTTTCTTATACAGCTCTGAATTGATATCGCTTGTAGCGCAAACCGTCAATAGGTCTTCAATAAAGTACTTCAGTGCACGCGCTTCAATTCGACGAATGCCTTGTTGCTGCTCTTCCGTTAAGTAACCGTAAATAGTGGCCGCTCCGAAGTCACCAAAGATCATCTGACCTTGCTCGTTAACTAAAGTGTTGTGTGCGTATAGATCACCATGACAAACTTTGTTGGCATGTAGGTGTTCAAACACATCAATCATCTGTTCGGTAATGCTATTGATCTGAGCAATTGAAAGCTTAAAGCCTTCGTTGAATGTATCACGAGTGCAGCTTTCAAGAGTAGGGGGCAAACCTAGGTTGTAGAAGTTGCTCGGGATAAGCTCCATCACCAATGCTAGGTAGTTCTCTTCATCAACTTGAGCGATAGACTTCACTAGGTTGCTATGATGACCAGCTTGAAGACATGCTTCAAGTTCATCGTGTGGGTAACCGTCACTGGTCACTTCGCCTTTGAATACTTTAACCGCCACTTCTTGTGGGAAATCAAAGTCACCGTTTAACCAGTTAGCATGATAAATTACACCAGACGCACCTTGGCCCAGCACTTGATTGAGTGAGTAGCATTGCGAGCTTACGGCAGGCACGCTATCTAAGCTGCTTGGATGTTTGCAAAAAGGGTTACCCGCAAACGCTAACCAAGCCAGTTTTGGTAGTTTGATAAGGAACTCTGGGAATTCAGTCAGTTGGTTTGCAGACAGACGAACCAGTTCAAGGTTTGATAGGTTTTCCATACTTTCTGGTAAAACACGAATCTTGTTACCTGCCAATGCGAGCTTTTGCAGGCGTGGTCTTTCACCTAGTGAGTGAGGGAGAACCTCGATCGCATTGTCTGTCAGGATCAACCAACGTAATTGAGCAGGTAAAGATTGCTCGCTGACGCTTTTAATTTGATTAGATTTGAAGCCAACCATTTCGAGCTTAGGAAGAGTACCTAGAACATCAGGAAGGTGCGTGAACAGGTTGTTCGAAGCGAAGATAATACGCAGGTTAGTAAGCTGTGCTAATTCTTGTGGAAGCTCTGATAGCTGATTCCCCGAAAGATCCAGAATCTCTAGCGAATCGGAGAGCTCTAAGATCTCTAATGGAAACTCAGTGAGACCTTCTGACAGTTTTAAGCGCTTAATCCCTTTAAGTTGCCCTGATTTAAGTTGTTCTAGAGTATGCAAACCTTAGCCTTATGAATAGATGTTCGAGGCGCGTAGTTTACTTGTCTCAACCAAGAAAGGCGAGCCTCTCGAAGAGTGCTCGCTTAACGAATTTAACTTACTTACCTTGATGCTTGTCTGCTTTATCGCACTGTAGCGTTTTGGGAGCTATTGTTTTTTCCCACCGACAGCTCGCCAACACATGTCAAAGCTATCGCTGATGTACTTGGCTGACTGCTCTGGTGGTAACTCATTCTGCTCAATCAACCAGTTTGCACAAATCAAAAAGTGGCTGTGGATGAAGTGCCTAATAAGATTGATGTCTAACACCATTAGCTCACCAGTTTCTTGTCCTTTCAAAATGATCTGGTCTAATGATGCGAACATCTGCGAGACGATGACTTCTCGAGTTTGAGTCGTCGGATCGAAATGAACATTGGTGAAGAACTTCATCGCAACTGGATTTTCTAACGCCCATTCAAGCCCTGTGAACCACATGAACTTAAAGGCTTGGTAGCGATCTTGTTCAGCGATTTCTGTGTGCTGGTCAAGGGTAGAAAATAGCTCTATTTTCAGTTCACGAAACAGTTCATCAATCAGTAGAGATTTGTTCTCAAAGTGATGAAACAGTGTCGCTTTTGCGACGCCTGCTGTTTTCGCTATTTGTCCTGTAGATGTGCCCTCTAGCCCTTGCTGAGAGAAGAGCAGGAGTGCAGCATCTAGGATTTTTTGCCTTTTCGTAATCATCTATTTAGTACTTTGAACAGAATCTTTTTAATTGGGTTGTTGTAAGGAGAGTGCATTAACTTGGTGAAGTTAATTTTACCTCTGCTTAGAACGGTCTTGGCATGGCTAAAGGTCTTAAAGCCTTCAATGCCGTGGTAGTGTCCCATGCCTGAAGGGCCAATGCCACCGAACGGTGCGTCTTCTGCTGCCACATGCACTAGCGAGTCGTTAATACAAACACCGCCAGAATGCGTATTCGATAAGAACTGATCTTGGATCTGTTTATCATGGCTCATCAGATACAGAGCAAGTGGACGTTCTCTTGCTGTGATGTAGCTGATCGCTTCTTCAATAGAGTCATATGGCACAATCGGCAGAACGGGTCCGAACAACTCTTCTTGCATCGCTACCATGTCGTCGTTCACTTCGGTAAGAAGGTGTGGCGTCATTCTGTGATTCACATCGTCTTGTGCTTGCTCGGTAACGGTGTGAATAACCGCGCCTTTAGATTGAGCATCTGCAATCACACCCTTCAAGCGATTGTATTGGCGCATATCGATCACTGAGGTTAAGTCTTTGCTTTCAATTCCCGCTTTATAGAGCTTCTTGAAGTAGCGCTTGTAAGCCGTGATAAATGCATCAACTTTTTCTCGTGGCAGTAAGATGTAGTCAGGTGCGACACAGATTTGACCTGCGTTTAAGCTCTTGGCAAACAGGATGCGTTCAACGGCGTCAGCGACATCAAAGTCCGGAGCAATAATCGTTGGAGACTTGCCGCCCAATTCCAAGGTTACAGGCGTTAAGTTATCAGCTGCTGCTCTCATTACGTGCTTACCCACAGAGGTCGACCCTGTGAATAGAATATGGTCAAACGGGATCTGGCTAAATTTCGCGGAAACGTTAGCTTCACCTTCGATAATCGCAACCTGATCTTCGTTAAATCCTTCAGCCAACATGGCTTTTAAAACTCGGTTTGTCGCTGGAGTGAACTCAGACATCTTGAGCATTGCAGTATTACCTGCCGCCAACGCAGTGATGAGGGGCCCTAAAGAGAGCATCACCGGGAAGTTCCAAGGAACAATGATACCGACAACACCCACTGGCTGATAATGAACGGTGATCTTCGCGGGTGTCAGCATTAAGCCTGCTTTTCTGCGAGATGGCTTCAACCATTTCTTAAGGTTCTTCAGGCTGTAATTGATCTGGTGAAGAGAAGGGGTGATATCAGCAATCAAGCTGTCGTGTTTTGCTCGATGGCCATAATCTTCAGACACCGCATCAATCAATTGCCCTTGGTAGCGCATTAGCAATGCTTTTAATTTTGAGAGGTCTTTTCTTCTCTGCTCAAGCGCTGGATTAACATTACTGCGGTAGTGATCTTTTTGTCGGTTGAATATTTGATCCATGTCGTTGATGTTCGACGTGGTTGGTTCAAGGTCTAGATTATGGCTCATAGTATCCCCTAAATTCGAAAACTGACCGATTGGTTGGTCGGTTGAGGTTACAAGAAGATCGAACCGAATACAAGGTATGCGCGAAAAAAGTTCAATAATTGAGCTAGGACAGTCTTGAAATGGACGCGTTGCGGTTAGAAGGATAGATATTAATCTGTATTGGAGCAGGAGAGGCAAGCGATCTTGGTAATAACGAGATTTGTAATAGGCAAGTGCCCATATTTGTCACAACCCTGACTTAACTTGACCAGATTAGCCAAGAGTTTTATGTGTCTTTGGTATTTTATTCACCTGATTTTTTGTTAGAAAGTGCTTTAAATCTAATGCGCTTCAGTCTGTTTTTTTGCCTAAAACCTTGTAATACCTTACCTGTCACTTTAAGTTGGTTCGACGATAAAAGAACGTAATCGTAACCACAAATATCTATGGTTGGACTCGCTCTTCATAATATCGGTTAATGCAGCCAACAAATCGTTTTTGAGCGTTTTTTGTTGGGTTATACCTCGCTATTCCAAAGAGGTATCTTCTGTCGATGGCCCTATAGTGTGAGGTCTCTAGAATTGGAAAATTCGGTTAATTTGGAACGCATCCGTGCTGAGTATAATGTAAAGCACTGGAGCCAAGGTTTTTATGGAATTGATGATAATGGCGAGGTGTATGTTTCACCGAGCGAAACCGATCATCAAGTTCCTCTTAGTCAGATCGTAAAACAGTTAGAGCAGAGAAATATTGGTTTGCCTGCTCTTGTGCGTTTTCCTCAAATAGTGCACCAACGTGTGCACAATATCTGTAACGCATTTAACCAAGCGATCGACGAATATCAGTACGACAATCGTTACCTACTTGTTTATCCGATTAAAGTTAACCAACAAAAAGAAGTGGTTGATGAGATTTTAGCGAGCCAAGCTCAATTAGAGCAAAAGCAGCTAGGCCTAGAGGCGGGCAGCAAGCCTGAACTATTAGCGGTATTGGCACTGGCTCAAAAAGCGAGCTCGGTGATCGTGTGTAACGGTTACAAAGACAGAGAATACATCCGTCTTGCGCTGATTGGTGAAAAGCTGGGTCATAAAGTCTTTATCGTTCTAGAGAAGTTGTCAGAGCTTGATCTTGTTCTTTCTGAAGCGAAAGCGCTTGGCGTGAAACCTCGTTTAGGTTTACGTATTCGTCTTGCTTCTCAAGGCGCAGGTAAATGGCAAGCAAGTGGTGGTGAGAAGTCGAAGTTTGGCTTGTCTGCATCACAAGTGCTTACTGTTATCGAACGTTTGAAAGCTGAAGACCAGTTGGATGTTCTAGAGCTCGTGCACTTCCACCTTGGTTCACAAATGGCGAACATTCGTGATGTGCGCAATGGTGTGAGTGAAGCGGCTCGTTTCTACTGTGAACTGCGTGATATTGGCGCTCAACTGAAGTTCTTGGATGTTGGTGGCGGTTTGGCGGTCGATTACGACGGCACACGTAGCCAATCTTCCAACTCAATGAACTACGGCTTGCTTGAGTACGCTCGCAACATCGTAATGACAGTAGGGGATATTTGTAAGCTCTACAATCAGCCACAACCTGTGATTATTTCAGAATCTGGTCGCTCGCTGACAGCGCACCATGCTGTACTGATCACCAACGTTATTGGTACTGAAAGCTACTCGCCGGAAGACATGGCAGCACCAGAAGCAGACGCGCCAATGTTGCTAAACAACATGTGGAAGAACTTCTTAGAGCTCGATGCTGGTAATGATGACCGTGCGTTGATTGAGATCTACAACGACACGCAGAGTGATATTGCAGAAGCGCACAACCAATTTGCGACTGGTATGCTGAATCTTCAGCATCGTGCTTGGGCAGAGCAAATGTCTTTGCGTATTAACTACGAGCTTAGCACTCGCATGAGTACTAAGAACCGTTACCACCGTCCTATTTTGGATGAGTTGAGTGAACGTTTGGCCGATAAGTTCTTCGTGAACTTCTCTTTGTTCCAATCGTTGCCAGATGCTTGGGGTATCGATCAGGTGTTCCCTGTATTGCCTCTAAGTGGTTTGGATAATGCGGACGAGCGTCGTGCAGTGGTGCTGGACATCACTTGTGACTCTGACGGTACGATTGACCAGTATGTTGATGGTCAAGGCATTGAAACAACATTGCCAGTGCCAGCGTGGAACCCTGATGAACCATACCTAATGGGCTTCTTCCTAGTTGGGGCGTACCAAGAGATCTTGGGCGATATGCATAACCTATTTGGTGATACGCACAGTGTTGTGGTGAATGTTGATGAGAGCGGAGAAGCGAACATTGACTACATCAACGAAGGCGATACGGTTGAAGACATGATGCGTTATGTTCACATTGATACGGATCTGATTCGTCAGAACTACAAAGATTTGGTCACGGCGAAAGTACCAGCACAAGAGCAGCAAAGCGTACTTGAAGAGTTAGAGCAAGGCTTGATGGGTTACACCTATCTTGAGGATTTTTAATGAACGATCTATTTACCAAACCAGATTACTCGCTGTACTCCAACGCGATGACTTTTATGCGTCGCCCATTGGTACAGAACCCAATTGATCACGATGCTGATGTGGTTGTGTTGGGCGCGCCGTTAGATATGGCGACGTCGGGTCGCCCGGGCGCTCGTATGGGGCCTGATGCGATTCGTCGTGCGTCGGTAAACTTGGCGTGGGAAGGCAAAAAGTTTCCTTGGGACTTCAATGTATTTGAACACACCTCGGTGATTGATGCTGGCGATCTTGTGTTTGATTGCGGTGATGCAGAAGACTTAACTCAGCGTTTAGAAGCAGCCGCTGATGCGATTTTAAACAGCGGTAAAACATTGTTAGGGTTAGGGGGCGATCACTTCATTACACTGCCTTTGCTTAGAGCATACGGCAAGAAGTACGGTGAGATGGCTCTGATTCACTTCGACGCACATACTGACACCTACAACCAAGGCAGCCGTTACGACCACGGCACCATGTTCTACCATGCACCAAACGAAGGGCTAATCTCGCCTGAGCATTCAGTGCAAATTGGTATTCGCACTGAGTACAAACAGGAAGGTCACGGCTTTAATGTCATCAATGCGATGCAAGCGAATGACATGAGCGTGGATGAGATCATTGCTCAAGTGAAAGGCATTGTTGGTGATAAGCCAGTTTACCTAACGTTTGATATTGACTGTCTGGACCCTGCATTTGCTCCGGGTACTGGGACACCAGTGTGTGGTGGTTTGAATTCAGATAAAGTGCTCAAAATCATCCGTGGCTTACAAGGTATCAACATGGTTGGTATGGATGTGGTAGAAGTGTCTCCAGCCTATGACCAAAGCGAAATTACGGCTCTAGCTGGCGCAACTATCGCACTTGAGCTGCTTTATGTTTGGACTGCAAATCGCTTAACAAAATAAAATAGTTAGCGAGCCATGTTGAACGTGACAATCTCGTTTTACGGATAAACACCATATTGCGGTACATGATCTTCTAAAAGCCGCCCGAGTTAAACTCGGGCGGCTTTTTTGTATCTATTGTTTTGTCCTAAAACGTATTCCTTTTGATATGTGTATATCCAATGATAAGTCATGACTACTGTTCCTCCACAGCACCTTAATATGTTGATAGGCACATGTGAAACTGGCGAAATATACGCTTAATAAATGGTTTTCATCCGCTTTGTGCTGAACATTGTCTCAAGTTTGGGGCTACTCTCTGCTTTATTGCTATCACATCGTTTGCCTCAAGCAATGTCTTATATTCGATCATGATTTATCTACATTATTCCTGTATATCTTTATAGGATTAAAGAGACGCAATATCACTATGGGTTTATTTGCATATAAATCAATGCACTACTAACGTTTAATTTGTGTTTTAGAAATCCTTAGAGAATAAGTGAATTTGTGAAAAGGAGTCTCTTAGCACAGACATGGCATTTTTTATGAGGAAGACTAGGCTTAACAGTAAGTAAACTATAAAAAAACAGGTTAAATACTTATCTCTTTTCAACTCGAAGAGGCACAACAAAAGATTGGCCATTGATGAGGGGGTAAGTATGAATTTGATTAAAGCCTGTAATGATTAACAAAAATAATTTGTACAGCTCTAGATAAGAGTGCTTGTGATAACGGGGGATATATGGATATTGAGGTTTCGCGCCAAGCTGCGGTTGTTGAAGCAGTAAGTGGGGATGTGGTTGTAGTAACGCCTGACGGCAACCCAAAAAAAGTTTTAGTTGGCGATATCATCCGTGAAAATGAGATAGTCATTACCGCAAATAATGCAGAACTGGTATTAGGTGCTCCAAATGGTGAAGTCCTGGTTGGCGAGAATTGTGTTGGATGTATTGATCAGGAATTGTCTTGGGCTGATGCCCCTATCGCCGGAGAGGTCAATTTCGATCTAGAGCAGTCTGACGACGGAGCCTTTACTGACGATGATATTGCGGCAATCCAAGAAGCTATTTTAGGCGGCGCCGATCCGACTGAAATTTTGGAAGCAACGGCTGCTGGTGAAGGGCTAGGCTCTGCAAATGCTGGCTTTGTTACGATTGAATACAATAATATTCAAACTCAGCCCTCGACATTCTTTGAGACATCAGGGCTTGCGAAAGAAGAGGTAGAGGAAAGTCGAGAGGAATTTAGAACGATCACCCGTTCAGCTGGTGGTCAATCGATCAGCGAATCAGCCACTGAAGGTTCCATTTCTGGCAATACCTACCCCCAATCTATTACGACCACTGAAACGATTATTGCGGGCAGTTTAGCTCTAGACCCAGATTCTTTTGTCCCAGACACACTATCCCTTGCTTCACTCCTAAGTGAGCTTAATAACGACATTACATCAAGCGGCCAAGCTGTCACGTTTACTTACGACTCGGTGACGAATTCCATTGTTGGTGTCCAAGGTACTGACGAAGTATTACGTATCGATATTGATGCTACTAGTGTTGGCAATAATATCGATATCTCGTTAACCACCACGATTTCTCAATCTATTGATCATGTTCCGTCTATCGGTGGTGGGCAGGTCTCTTATACTGGCGATCAAATTAACTTTGCTTTTGATATTCAAGGTGAAGACTCCGCAGGAAACCCAATAGCATCACCAATTAATGCGCTGGTTACTTTATTTGACGGGGTGAATCCGTCTGCTGAAAGCGTGAATATCAATAATGTAGAAACGAGTAGTGCACCTATTGAAGGCACTTTTTCTAATATTGGAAGTGATAAACTTCAATCTGCTGTCTTTGATGCCAGTGCGTTAGAAGAGTTTGATGGGTTGCTCAGTGATAACCAAAATACGGCTGCAAGACTATCTGATGACGGAACAACGATCACTCTGTCTATTCAAGGGAGAGGTGAGGTTGTTCTCACAATCTCCCTCGATACCGATGGCACATATAATTTCCAACAGTTTAAACCAATAGAAGAAGTGAGCTCCGACACGCTTTCATTCTCTCTACCGATCACGGTTACCGATTTTGACCAGGATGTCGTAACGAATACGATTAAGGTTGATATCTCTGATGGTGATAGCCCGTTCATTATTAATGTTGATGGCATCGATGTTGATGAGTCAGGCATTGTTGGCGGGTCACAAGAGGGAACAGCCCCAGTAGGTGGTATTGGCAGTATCACAGCAAGTGTTTTTGAAAGTGACATTATTGACCATTACGAACTTGAACCGACTGAATTTAATACAACGGGAGCCTTGGTTTCTAATGGTGCTGCCGTTCAATTAGAGTTAGTTAGTCAAACCAATGGTGTGAGAACGTATGAAGGTTATGTTGAGGTCAATGGATCTCGAATTACGGTCTTCGACGTTAAAGTCGATAGTCCATCATTGGGGAATTATGAATTTACTCTGTACGAATCGCTTTCACACCAAGGTGCTGAAGGTGAGTTGCTAACCTTTGTATTGCCCATTTACGCGGTTGACGCGGATGGTGACCGCTCTGCACTATCTGGTGGGTCAAATACACCAGAAGCTGCTGAGATCTTAATCAGTGTAAAAGATGATGTGGTCGAACTCATCGATAATGTCGTTTCCGTCGATGAACCGACCTTAGCTGGTGATACTGTTGTTTCTTACAATCTATTCAACTTTGAGGGTGCGGATGGTTCGACAATCCAATCATTGTCTTACGATGGGGTCGAATACAAGTTAGACCAAAATCTACTCCCAGATGCGGCACAAACTTTCCCATTTACAGAAGGGATTGCAACGATTTCACTCAATGGTGATTTTAGTTTTGAAGTCGCTCGTGATATCAACCACTCAAGCAGCGAAACCATAGTAAAACAATTTGCCTTTTTAGCTGAAGATGCTGATGGCGACGAGAGCTTTTCAACGCTTGATCTTAGTATTACTGATGGCCAAGATCCGGTAATTAACCTAGTTCCACCAGTGACATTATCTGAAACGAATCTTGGTGATGGATCTTCGCCAAGCGGAAATGCGGTTAGCGCCACTGAAACGATTACGTTTACAGCCGGTAGTGATGATGTCGCGAGTTTTCGAATTGATCCAAACTTGTTCAATACTAATGATGCGCTCAAATCGAATGGGCTTGTCGTTGAACTCAAGGAAGACCCCCAGAACTCAGGTACTTACATAGGTTTTGTTAACGATGGGGTAAACCCTGATGTCCCAGTATTCACGATTAGCTTTTCTACCAGTACATTAGGGGAATACACCTTCACGCTGCTTGAAGCGTTAGATCATGAAGATGGCCTTGCAAATAACGAGCTAAGTTTTGAACTGCCTGTTTACGCCGTGGACACTGATGGCGATAGCTCGCAAATTTCCCCGCTTACAATGACCATCGGTGATGATGTGCAAATCATGAAAGATGGTGTGCTCAATATTGTTGAACCGACGGTTGCGGATTTGACTGCTGGTAAGGTGACGACTGCCACCATTGATGTGATGCCTGATCAGAGTGCTGATGGCGCGACCATTACCCAGATCACGTATGATAATACCGTTTATACCTTGGATCAGAGCTTAACGGGAGAGCAACTGATTCCAGTTTCTGAGGGCAAACTGTTCGTTACCCTTGAAGGTGAAATACGCTTTGAACCCAATCGCGATTTAAACCACACAAGCAGCGAAGATATCGTTAAGACGATCGTGGTTACGTCAAGTGACTTTGATAAAGATCCGGTGACATCCACCGTTACTTTGACCATCACCGATGGTGATATTCCAATTATCAATACTATTCCAAGCGTCACGCTATCAGAATCTAACCTTACAGATGGCTCGGCAGCAAGCAATGTTCCTGTGAGTCAAACTGAGACTATTCAGTTCACCAATCAAAGTGATGATGTAGTCAAGTTCCGTATCGACCCTGCTCAATTCAACACGAACGACGCGCTTAAATCGGGCGGGTTGGTTGTTGAGCTTAAAGCTGATCCAAACACGACTGGTGCTTATATCGGCTTTGTGAAAGATGGAGCCAACCCAGAAGTTCCGGTCTTTACGATTAGCTTCTCTACCAGCATTGTGGGTGAGTACACCTTTACTCTACTTGAAGCATTAGATCATGCTGATGGCCAAGCAAATAATGAATTGAGCTTTGATTTACCCGTTTACGCGGTCGATCGTGATGGTGATGATTCATTGATGTCGCCATTGAAAGTGACGGTCAGCGATGATGTGCAAGGCATGCAAAACCAAACGTTAACCATTACTGAGCCAACGGTGGCTGATTTGGCTGCTGGTGTTGTTACGACTGGCACTGTTGATGTGATGCCAGTGCAAAGTGCAGATGGTGCAACAATCACTCAGTTCGTTTATGACGGACAACTTAGAACATTGGTTCAAACAGATACTGGTGAGCAGCGGTTTGGTTTCACTGAAGGGACGTTAGTCATCACCCTGCAAGGTGAAGTGCGCTTTGAACCCAATCGCGATTTAGTTCATACAAACAACGAAGACATCGTTAAAACAATCGTAGTGACGTCAAGTGACTTTGATAAAGATCCGGTGACATCCACCGTGACTTTGACCATCACCGATGGTGATATTCCAATCATCAACGCCATTCCAAGCGTCACTTTATCCGAATCTAACCTTACAGATGGCTCGGCCGCAAGCAACGCTCCGGTGAGCCAAACTGAGATTATTCAGTTCACCGATCAAAGCGATAATGTCACCAGCTTCCGCATTGATCCAAGCTTATTTAATACCAACGACACACTTAAATCGAATGGGTTGGTCGTTGAGCTTAAAGCCGAACCAAACACGACTGGGGGGTACATCGGCTTTGTGAAAGACGGAGCTAACCCAGAGGTTCCCGTCTTTACGATTAGTTTTTCTACTAGCGCGGTGGGTGAGTACACCTTTACTCTGCTTGAAGCATTAGATCATGCTGATGGCCAAGCGAAGAATGACCTGAGCTTTGAACTACCTGTCTTTGCGGTCGACCGTGATGGTGACGACTCATTGATGTCGCCATTGAAAGTGACGGTCAGCGATGATGTTCAAGGCATGCAAAATCAAACGTTAACCATTACTGAGCCAACGGTGGCTGATTTGGCTGCCGGTGTTGTTACGACAGGCACTGTCGATGTGATGCCAGTGCAAAGTGCAGATGGAGCAACAATCACCCAGATCACTTACGATAATACCGTTTACACTTTGGATCAGAGCTTAACGGGAGAGCAGCTTATTACTGTACCTGAGGGCAAACTGTTCGTTACCCTTGAAGGTGAAATACGCTTTGAACCCAATAGAAATTTAGATCATACGAACAACGAAGACATCGTTAAAACAATCGTAGTGACGTCAAGTGACTTTGATAAAGATCCGGTGACATCTACCGTGAAGTTGACCATCACCGATGGTGATATTCCAACGATTAATACCATTCCAAGCGTCACTTTATCAGAATCTAACCTTACAGATGGCTCGGCAGCAAGCAATACTCCGGTGAGCCAAACTGAGATTATTCAGTTCACCGATCAAAGCGATAATGTCACCAGCTTCCGCATTGATCCAAGCTTATTTAATACCAACGATACACTTAAATCTAATGGGTTGGTCGTTGAGCTTAAAGCCGATCCAAACACGACTGGGGGGTACATCGGCTTTGTGAAAGACGGAGCTAACCCAGAAGTTCCTGTCTTTACGATTAGCTTCTCTACTAGCACGGTGGGTGAGTACACCTTT
>NZ_JBFRQW010000017.1:64934-127492 GCF_041472735.1 Vibrio sp. 10N.261.46.E11 | reverse complement strand
AAGCCGCGATGAACCAAAAATAAGATGGCTGTCAATATCTAGTGTTTCAGCCGTAGCACGTCGACTCATGTCCTGATTCTGCTGGTGAAGCGGCAGGTTCTAAACTGACCAAAGCACAAGATTTAGATATCGAAATAAGAACAGAAGAAGATCTAATAGCCCTTATTTCGTAAGTAAATACAGATAAAAAAAACTCAAAGGCACTCCTTTCAAGGGCGTGCCTTTTTTGTTTCTGATATAAAAATGATGACTTTTTAATTGTTGATAAATTTGTTCCTATACGAACTATGAAATCAGGACAGTGATGACGCTCAACATTAATGAAATGTTGTTATAGTTGTTTGCTAAATGCGAGTGATATCAATTTTTAACAGGTCAGCTTTTTTGTAAGCTTTTGTTTTTTAATGTTTTTGTTCTTTGTTTCTTCGGTTTTTTCAATTAGTAGATCTGGATCACTAAGTACATGATAAATTTGCACCAACTCATATTTTTTTAGATGGAAATTAAGTTCTCATTGATCTTTTTGAGGGCGAAGTTAGTCTTAATGCCATGGATGCACACGATGTGTATAACCAGAAAGGAAATCGAGAATTCGGTGTTTAAGGGTTCTCAAACAAGAAAAGGTATTTCTCTCTACGGCGGCCAACTTTAGGCGGGAAATATTCAAACAGCTATATCCATTTTTAGGAGTTTTATTCCATGGAAAACAAAATTTTCAAACGTACTTTACTTGGTGCTGCAGTTGCGATGATTTCAAGTGGTGCATTCGCATCTGAATCTTCACAAGTTGGCGTTATCTCAGATTTTAATGTTCAGGCTTACGGTGTAGCAGCAATTTCTGTTGTTAACTACGATTCAGAAAAAACCAAAAACGGCGTAAAAACTGACACTGGTACGGGTTACGACTACGAGAATGAATCTCGAATTGGTTTCCGTGCAAGTAAAGACATGTTCGAAAACGTGAACGTATTCATGCAAATTGAATCTGGTTACGTTGGTGAAAACGGTGACGGTGCGACACTAGGTAACCGTGATACATTTTTAGGCCTGCAAGGTGACTGGGGTAAAGTACGTTTTGGTCGTATGCTGACGCCAATGTATGAAGTAATTGACTGGCCTTATGCTAACCCAGGTTTGGGCGCAGTATGGGACTGGGGCGGCGATGTGAAATATAACCGTGACCGTCATGGTGATATGGCTCGATACGATTCTGCTGACTTGAATGGTTTTACATTCAACCTAGCAACAGGTCGTGGTGACTCAAGTGTTAAAGATAACTACTTCTACGGCGCGGCGGCTCACTACCGTTTAGCTGATACGGTTACTTTCCACGCTGCTGTTGAATCTGAATCAGATCGTCAACTTAAAGCTGGTACGGATGCAAAAGCTGCTGGTACATGTCTAGTAAGTTCTGGGTGTGGTACAGGTATTAACTTTGGTGATGCGACTGCAGCGGTTGCTGCAACTTCAGCTGAAATGGCTGATACATTTGGTTACCTAATCGGTTTTGAAGCATCACTTCCAGCAGGCTTCGGTATTTCTGCAGCCTACAAAGCGGGTGAGTCAGATGTTCAAGGCGGCGCTAAGTCTGAACAGGCTTCATACTCTGTAATCGGTCAGTACTGGAACGGCCCTTGGGGCTTCAAACTAGGTTACGCAGCTAACCTAGAGTCTGAAACTGATGGTGTTAAAAACGCTGATGAAGATAGCGTAATCTCAGGTCAGCTAATGTACGTTCATAACGGCTTTGTTCCTTACATCCGTATTGCACAGCGTGATATCAAAGCTGACGATAAAGGCTCTATTGCTAACACAGATACGTTCGTTACACGTATTGGTTTAGAGTACGGCTTCTAATTGAAACCATGCTTTAAGTAAAGAGATGCGCTGACTAATTAGTCGGCGCATATTCATTTCTGGTCCAGCCTAAGAAAGAAAAGGCATCGAAATAATATTATGGGGAAACCCTCGAGGTTGTTAATATGAAAAAAATAGTTTTAGCATCGATTCCTTTATTCTTAATTGGATGTACAACATTAGATTCTAATAGTGATTTTACAGATTCCGTTAAAAGAATAGAGAGTAAGCAAAATTACCAAATCGTCGTTGGTGAGTCGTTGTCTCCTGATGTGCTTGAAGTTAGACAAGGTCAGCTAGTTAACTCGTCTTTAGAGCTAAATTACGTTACCCCGAACAGCACTGTAGCGGTACCTGATTCATACATAACGATGGAGCTTCAGTACTTTAAAAATTACAACGAGTATCGCTCTGTCTTAGTTCAAGGTTCTGAAGGTAAAGTGCCATTAAAACCTTATGCGGCTTCAGCTGAAACATGCAGCGATATATGTACTCAAACACAGTATGTGCAATTTCCTGTATCTAATGAAATCTTCAACGAAGCACCTTTTAAAGATCTAATTTTTGATGTCCAGGTTTCAAATGCGAACAGCATTTCGTTTTCTATTCCTGCTGGCTACATTGAAGCAATCGTAAATACGGGCGATAAAAACGCAACAGCTAAACCAGTAATGGTAGCAGCACCTGTAGTCGCAGCAACACCTGTAGTTGCAGTTCCCGCGCTTCAGCAAGAGCCGGTAAGCCAAGCTCAAGAGATGTCAAAATATTGGTTTGAACAAATTCCGACGGAACAAAGAGATTCTGTTATTAACTGGTCTGTAGCCAATCGAAATGGTGTTGTTGATTCTTTAGGTGATAATGTCAAAGAGATTGAAATGTTCGAATATTGGTTTAACAAAGCTTCCAAAGAAGAACGTAAAACGATAATTAAACAATTAATCGAGTTTTAAAGGAAAGGAGCCTAGGCTCCTTTTTTGTTAGTGTAGAACCTTACCATTACTATGCTTGCATATAACGATAGGCATATATTCTACAACACTACTTCCTAAGTCACATTTTATGATCGGTCCAGATGCAGTGCTTCCTACATTTTGGGCGGATACAGAGAAGCTTAAAACTAAGCTAAAAATTAACGCTAGATAACATTTCATAATGACACCTCACTAAAAATCTCTTCAATCAAGAGACTTTCATCAGTACGTGAGGTATTTATCAAAGATCAAAAGATCAAAAAATTTCCTATGAAAAATAACCAATGCTTATTTTCCTATCTCAATCAGTAACTTGTTGATAGTAAACGTTTGAGCTTGTGGGAAAATCTAAGCTACTTTCATCATTTGGTGTAAAATAGCCATAAACAGCAGACTTTATTTTCGAACATTATATTGCTTTCAATACTTTTGTTCCGGTAGTTAGCATTCCTAGATGTTTGAATAATAGTCTTAGGTTTCTAAATAGTTTTTAAGCGATATTTACTTGAGTAATATTATGAACATAAGCGAAGTTGCAAGCCTCACGCAGTTATCACCTAAGTCTATTCGTTTGTATGAAGACAAAGGGGTGATATCTGCACCGTTGCGTTCTGAAAATGGTTATCGGTTTTATGGTGAGAAGCAGATTAAAGAGCTCGGAATCGTAGCGAAAGCGAGAAGCGCTGGTTTTTCGCTTGATGAGTGTCGTGCGCTTGTTGAATTAGCCGATAATCCATGTCGCGAAAGTGCCGATGTTAAAGCAAAAGCGCAGAGTAAACTGGAAGAAGTGAATAAAAAAATTGAAGACTTATTGATCATTCAGAAGACATTGAAAGAGTGGGTTGAACAGTGCCCTGGTGATTCAAATAGTCATTGCCCAATTATCGATTCACTTGTAGAGAAAAAGCCATAAATTGGTTACTTATGGCTTTGAAGGAAGGTTTTCTTGATTATTGTTTAGTAGGGCTTATCGTGAGAACAATGCCATCGACAGCAGTAATCACGACTTCTTCTCCCGCATCAATATCATGTGTACTCATCGCAGACCATGAGCTATCGCCTAGCTTTATCCTGCAGTTCCCTTTTTGTACCGATTCTAAGAGGCGAGTCTTTCTTCCAATCAGCTGTTTCTCTCGCTGATTAAGGTCTCGAGTAGCGTCAGATTGCTTGTCACTAGATAGTTGTCTTCTCCACCACAGCCAAGTGGTGATAAGTGAGAAGCTCGCAAAAGATAGCCATTGCATCTGCCAACCGATTGGTAGCGCGCCTAATAGCGCTCCGACCAGCATGGCAGAGATGCCTATCCACAAAAAGTAACCAGCGGTTCCAATCAGCTCAAGTGCTAGCAACGCTAGCCCAAAAGCTAACCAATGCCAGTAATTTAGTTGTTCGAGTAATTCGACCATAAGTTAGTCCTTACTACCCTTGTCATTCTTATGTGCAAACATCTCTGCAATACCTGCAACAGAGCCCATTAGTCCAGTCGCTTCGAGCGGTAGCATGATGATCTTACCGTTTTCTGCTTGGCCAATTGATTTCAGAGCATCAGTATACCCTTGTGCGATAAAGTAGTTGACAGCTTGCATGTCACCTTGAGCAATCGCTGTTGATACCATTTCTGTCGCTTTAGCTTCAGCTTCGGCAGCCCGTTCACGAGCTTCAGCTTGCAGGATAGCTGCTTGCTTTTGGCCTTCTGCTTTTAAGATTTCTGATTGCTTGTGACCTTCTGCTTTCAATATCTCAGCTTGTCGTACACCCTCTGCCTCTAGGATATCTGCACGCTTGTTACGCTCGGCTTTCATTTGAGCATTCATTGCAGCGGTAAGATCGGCTGGTGGCTGTACGTCTTTAATCTCGATACGTGTAACCTTTACACCCCAAGGGTTTGTTGCTTCATCAACAATATTTAATAGCTTGGTATTGATCATGTCACGTTGGCTAAGCATTTCATCCAATTCCATAGAGCCAAGTACGGTACGGATATTGGTGAGGGTTAAATTACGAATCGCATGCTCAAGATCATTCACCTCATAAGCCGCTTTAGGGGCATCGATCACTTGAACGAAACACACAGCATCAATAACGACGTTTGCGTTGTCTTTAGAGATGACTTCTTGAGCTGGTATATCAAGAACACGCTCCATCATACTGATGCGTTGTCCGATTTTATCGATAAATGGAATGATCAGGTTTAGACCTGGTTTGAGGGTTTGTGTATAACGGCCGAAGCGTTCTACAGTCCAGTTATTGCCTTGCGGAACCGTTTTTACTCCGGCAAAAATAAACAGTAGTGCGACGACAGTAAAGACGCCGATAGTAATCAATGTATCAATAGCCATACAGAATCCTTTGCAAGTTTAAGTTTTTGATAGTTCACTCTTGATACTGGCTCATATTTAAATTCTGAGCAAATTTATAAACGAGAAATGGGCCATAAAATATTGATTTTATGGCCCATTTTACACTGTTTAATTCGACAATCTAATTGATTAAATTGTCAGTTTTCGATGTTTAATCTAACGCTTTTTAAGTTTTAACTAGTAAAGTAGAGAGTACAGCTGTCGACGATATTTACTGGCAACGGGGTTACCTTGCCCCAGTGCACTCAAGATGTCCATGAACTCTTTTTTCATGTCGCCATCAAGCGTATTTAGATCTTTGGCTAAGAAAGACCACAAGAGATCCATTGCTTCTTCACTGCGATTCACTTGGTGATATTGCAGTGCCAATTTAGACGCTGTCTTAGCATCGCTTGGGTTTTGCTGGAGTACGGCTTCTAATGCTTGTATTTCAGGGCTGTCGGCTGCCTGCTTGTGAAGCTCCAGCTTCGCGATTAAGCCTTTATAGTAATTATCTTGGTACTCTAGAGGAATAGTGGCTAGCTGAGTTTCTGCAAGATCAAATTGTTGCGTTTCTAACAAACACTCTGCGATCGCCAGTTTTACTTCACCTTTATTCGTTAGCTCAGCTGGAAGTTGCTGCATTGCAGCTAAGGCTTGTGTGTGATCGCCAGCCTGCATTTGCTCTAGAGCTTGACGCAGTGCGAGTTCATCTTGACTTGGAAGGTGTTTGCCTAGCATCTCTACAATTGCTTCTAAGCTTTGAGGGCCACCTAGGCCGTCGACAGGTTGACCGTTAACAAACAGTGCAACAGTCGGCAATGCTTGAACACCAAACTGGCTAGCAATCGCTTGTTCTTGCTCGCAATTCAGTAGGGCTAACGTGAAAGCACCGTTGTATTGCTGAGTTAATGTTTGAAGTTCAGGAATGACTTGGGCGCTCTCTTGGCTCATTGGTGCCCAAAAATGGATGAGTACAGGGGTCTGCATCGAACCTTCTAATACTTGACGAAAGTTCTGCTCATTAAGTTCAACAATATGCGGAGATTGCATTTACGTTCCTTGAGGTTTGTTTTGTGGATACGTTGCAAATATGGGGTGAGAAGTCGGTAACTTCAAGATCTAACTCAGTTATCTCAGATAAAAAGCGCTAAAAATAGAAAAACGCCATGCTTCGATGTTGATAGAGTTGTTATCTCAACACGGAAGACACAGCGTTCTCATTGAGGTGGTCAGTGAGGTATTACTTAAGATATTCAAAACAGAATAAACAACGTAATAGCCAAACTCACACCTACCCAATTAAGGCGGTTTAAAGTCATGACATATCCAGAAGTAGCGTCATCAATTGGGAATAATTGATGAGATAGGCTAAATCATGACATCTTATTGTTACGAATAAATTACATCGTTACATTAAAGTTTGCGACTGTGCATTCAAAGTTAGTAATTTATGCTGCTTTTCTCAAAATAGGGTCTAGCAAGCGGCTTGGTAGGAGCCTTTTTAACACTGCGAACACCTTGGTTGGTGTCGTCACTCGATACCTTAACTTCGGCTTATTCGCAGTCAGCGCGTGAAAAACGGGTTCAATGCAGCTTTCAGCAGGCAGAACAAAAGCGTTGTTCGACGACTCTTTTTCAAGTCGGTCTTTTTGTTGCTGATAAGCTTCTTGGTGGACACTGCCTTCGATGCGTATCCACTTATTGAAAGTCTTTAGGGCGTTAGTTCTAAACTGGGTTTCAATAGGACCGGGTTGAAGTAATGAGATGTGTATACCACTGCCATGCAGTTCTAAACGCAGAGTGTCAGTCCAACCTTCAATCGCGAACTTTGAAGCGTTATAGGCGCCACGATATTTCATGGCCGCAAAGCCTAATACGGAACTGTTTTGTACGATTCGACCTTCGCCGCGTTCGCGCATGTGCGGAAGTATCTGACAAACAAGATGATGCCAGCCAAAGAAGTTGGTTTCGAATTGCTCTCTGAGCCCTTGAGTTGGTAAATCTTCCAGCGCTCCTGCTTGACCATAAGCGCCGTTATTGAACAAGCCATACAATCCGTTAGGCGCCAGCTCGATAGCAAGCTGTGCAGCTTGTTCAATGTTTTGTTGATTAGAAAGATCGAGCTGTATGCAGGTCAACCCTTCATCTTGCAGACGCTGTACATCTTGCGGATGACGACACGATGCAATGACATGAAAACCACGCTTTTGAAGCGCATGAGCACATGTGTAACCAATACCCGTTGAACAACCAGTGATAAGAATCGACTTATTCACGCTTAATCCTTTATTAGAGTCTCTATAACCCTAGGGTAAAGAATTAGTCTTGATGTTGTAACAAGTTTTTTAGTGCAGGCTCGATTCTTGAGTAACTAAAGATGAATCCCATTTCGGTGAGCTTTTTTGGTTTGGAGCGGATGCTATCAAATAGTAAACAAGATGATTCTCCCATCAGAAGTAACATTGCCCATTTCGGTGTGAACAAGAAATGCGGTCGGCCCAATTGTTTGGCTAACGTACTGCTGAACAGTTTGTTAGTCACAGGGTGTGGGGCACACATATTAAACTCCCCTTGAGCGTGAGGAATCGACAACAAGTGGTTGATAGCTCTCACCATATCTAGCATGTGAATCCAAGGCATGTATTGCTCGCCTGAACCTAGTGGCCCACCTACACCAAGTTTGTAGGGCATTAGCATCTTCTTCAGCGCGCCGCCATTTTCGCTCAACACAATCCCTGTTCGAAGTAGGATCACACGCGTGTTATCTGATTGAGCTCGCTTAGCTATCTCTTCCCAGTGGGCACAGACTTTATGAGGGAAACTTTCGTCTTCTACTTGTAGTGATTCATCAAATGGGTGTTGCTGTTGATCGCCATAATAGCCAACGGCTGACCCGCTAATAAAAACCTCGGGTGGGTTGCTACTGGCATGAATTAACTCGACCAGTTTTTCAGTGATGTGCCAGCGACTGTTACAGATCCTTTCTTTTTGCTCCGCACTCCAACGCTTGTCAGCGATCGGTTCGCCAGCAAGGTTTACCACCCAATCGAAGTCATTGAGATCGCTGAGTTCATCAAGAGATTGAATGTAATGAAGGTTATTCTGGTTCAGGTGATTTAGGTTTTGCTTCGCTTTTTCGGGGCTCCGTGTCAACAATGTCACATCGTCAGTATTCCAACTTTTGACCAATTCAGAACCAATAAATCCCGTACCACCAGTTAACAATATCTTCATACCAATCTCCCTATTAAACATAATTATAGACATGGCTTGTTTTTGAACGCTAATCAATACGAAAAAATCACTATAACGATCAGTTGGTTTCAATTGTGTGATACCCAAATTACGCCGTATCAATTTACGAAAGAATGAAATTAAATTCATCAGGTTAGGATGTATACCGCTATCACACTTATGCACTTTACTCAGATATGTTACCAACTGCGTAATATTTGTCACATAAGGAATGATAAGGATTTGCCATGATTATTAGTAATTAATAACCAGACACAATTTCAATGACTAGGAGTTGCGATGACGGCAGTGCTTGCTTTGTTTCGAGCCATGTTAGGTAGCCTAAGGGATCTCTTGCCGATTGTCGCGGTGATTGCTTTCTTCCAGCTTGCTGTTTTGCAAGAACCACTCCCTCATCTGTTGTCTATTCTAACTGGCTTAGTGCTGGTGGTTTTTGGTCTGACTTTCTTTATCTTTGGCCTTGAAATGGGGTTGTTCCCGATTGGCGAATCGATGGCTCAAGCTTTTGCGCGAAAGGGCAGTGTGTTTTGGCTATTGACCTTCGCTTTCTGTTTAGGTTTTGGTACCACCATTGCCGAACCTGCGTTAACCGCAGTGGCGGCCGAAGCCGCGGAAGTGGCCGCCGAGGGAGGCGTCATCCCCAATACGTTAGATGAAATGGAAGAATATGCAGATGGTCTGCGTTTCACCGTAGCATTGTCTGTCGGTATCGCTATTTTACTTGGGGTGCTGCGGATCTTAAAAGGTTGGCCAATCCAGTACATGATCATCGGTGGTTATATTGGTGTGGTGGTGCTCACCGCTTTCGCCCCTGAAAATATCATTGGGATTGCGTATGACTCCGGCGGAGTGACTACATCGACCATTACCGTTCCGTTAGTGACCGCATTGGGCGTGGGTTTAGCCTCTGCGATTAAAGGGCGAAATCCGATGATTGATGGCTTTGGATTGATCGCCTTTGCTTCACTGCTGCCGATGATGTTTGTCATGGTCTACGGGATGGTGGTGACATGATCAGTGCTCAGCAATTTATTGACACCTTTCTTGGCACTGTCATGGATGTGATTCCGATTGCGGTGATCATCTTCGGTTTCCAATTAGCGGTGCTGCGTAAGCCAGTTAATAACTTAGGCAAAGTGCTGATAGGTTTCTTTTACGTCATTCTTGGGTTGTCGCTCTTTTTGATGGGGTTAGAGCTCGCGCTGTTTCCTTTAGGGGAGACGATGGCAATGCAACTCACCGAACCAAGTTTTTTGACTGAGTTCAAGCTCAGTTCAGGCCTTGCCTTAGTTTGGTTTGATTATTACTGGGTTTACCTTTTCGCGTTTTGTATTGGTTTCAGTACCACGATAGCCGAGCCTTCTTTGATCGCCGTTGCTATTAAGGCAAACCAAGTTTCCGGTGGCAGTATCAGTGTTAACGGGCTGAGGATCTCCGTGGCGTTAGGCGTAGCGATTGGCATATCGCTAGGTAGTTATCGCATCGTGGCTGGCGACCCTATCCATTACTACATCATTGTTGGTTATGTCATTGTGGTGATTCAAACCTTTTATGCTCCCAAATTGATTATTCCGTTAGCTTACGATTCTGGTGGAGTTACGACATCAACGGTGACGGTTCCTTTAGTGACGGCACTTGGGTTGGGACTCGCGTCAACGGTGCCAGGAAGAAATCCGCTAATTGATGGCTTTGGGTTGATTGCTTTCGCGAGCTTATTTCCAATTATATCCGTGATGGGGTATGCCCAAATAACGCAATGGCTAAACCGATCACAATCCTCTAAGGAGAGCAAAGATGCGCTTTAAACTTATCTTAGCGTTTGTAGAAGAGAGCAAGACCGATATCGTGCTCGACGCCGCGCGTGATGCGGGCGCAACCGGAGCAACCGTGATTAACAATGCCAGAGGGCAGGGGCTAAACCAAAAGCGCACCTTCTTTGGGTTAACGTTAGAGGTGCAGAAAGATGTGCTGCTGTTTGTCGTCGAGGAGCATCTAGCTAGGCATATTCTAGAAACTATCGGTGAAGTGGGGGAGTTCGACCAAGAGTCTGGGCAAGGGATAGCAGTGCAGATTGATGTCGAAGATGCAGTCGGGGTTGCGCACCAAGTTGAAACATTAACTAAGGTTGTGGAGGACGAGTTATGAGTGGCAGTAAAAAAATCCGAGTAAGCGATGTAATGGCTAATACGTATGTGATTATCGATGGGCTAACCACTGTGTTGGAAGCGATAGAGATGGCTAAGAAGCATAAAGTGAAAGCTATCATTGTCGATAAGCGCCACGAAGATGACGAATACGGCATCGTATTGATGAATGATATTGCTAAGAAAGTGTTAGCGAAGAACCGCTCGCCTAAGCGCACTAACGTTTATGAAATCATGACTAAACCGGCTTTGAGCGTGTCTGCCGATATGAATGTGAAGTATTGTGCACGCTTATTTGAGCGTTTTGGTATCAGTCGCGCCCCTGTGGTCAGTGACCATAAAATAGTCGGTATGGTTAGTTACAATAATATCGTGATCAACGGTATGGCGAGAGATGACGTGTAGCGGTTAGATACGTACAATAGGCTCATAAATTTTATGGAGAAGTACGTGTGAAATTATTTTTTGCTTCAGACCTACACGGTTCGCTGCCAGCAACAGAAAAAGTATTAGAGCTATACCAAGCCTCTGGTGCGCAATATTTGGTTCTATTGGGTGATATTCTGAATCATGGTCCAAGAAACCCGATTCCAGAGGGATACAACCCGCCGGCGGTTGCAGAGAAGTTGAATGCGTTTTTTCAAGAGATCATTGCCGTTCGTGGTAACTGCGACAGCGAAGTGGATCAGATGCTGTTGTCTTTCCCAATGATGATGGATTACTCATGGGTGTTATTGGAATCGGGTCAGCGTATTTTCTTAACTCATGGTCACCTGTATAACACAACGAAGCGACCAGCATTGAAAGCGGGTGATATTATTGCGCATGGACATACCCATGTTCCAGTTGCCGAATACCAAGATGATATCTTCATTTTCAACCCTAGCTCAGTGACTTTCCCACGAGAAGGGCACGCAGCAAGCTATGGTCTATATGAAAACAATGCCTTCAAAGTGATCAGCCTTGAAGGTGACTTGATTGTGAGCGGTCAGCTTTAATTAATAAAATCGGTCGCGTAGCTTTACTTTGAATCCACGTGGCCGAGGTTTTTGTCTGGAGCAATGATGTTTCGTACTCTTTGCTTCAGAACTTTAGCCTCAGGAAAGCCGCCATCCGCTTTTCTTTCCCAAATCTGTGTCCCATTACAAAAGATCTCGAATCGTCCGCCCGTATCAGGGTGTAGACTGACTTGTTCTATCTCCTCACTGAAAGTGTGCAGCAATTCTTGGCACAACCAGCTTGAGCGAAGCATCCAATTACATTGACGACAATAGTGTATTGCGATGGTGGCCTTGGTGATTGATGCACTTACCGAGCTTGGTTCTGTATTCATAGATATCCCTAAAAATTCTAAAACAGTAGTTTGATGCCAACGGCTCACAAAAAAGGGGCATCATGCCCCTTTCTATTGGTATATCGTTTAATTATATACAGTAAATAACTGTTGAGTTTTAGCTTGAACTGGTTTTAGTTTGAGAACAACACTCTAGAGCCATGATTTAAGCTAGTGAGCAGCAGTGCCTTCTGGTTAATAATATCAATGCGTCGGCTTTGTTCTGCATCCATTTTAATCACTTGAGTGATCAGTTCGAGTTGCTCTTCCGAAAAGTCTTGGCGCTCAGCAGAAGTGACATCTTTAAACTCCGTTGGTGAGATCAGTAAGTAATTATCGTTAATATCCCACTGGCCGGTTTCGGAAATATTGATGACGTTTGCGGGTGCAGTCTGAGTGCCATACAATTTAACCACAGCCATTCTCAGATACGTACCATTTGGCAGGTATTTCGCATTCGATGACAACTCAACTTTACGCAGTGGTCCGATTGAATCCTCTTGCTTGATATCGCTGATCAGCGTCACCATTTTCGATTGCCATTCGTGTTGTGTCAGCAAGCGCTCTACTTTTGCATCGCTTCCCCAGTACAACCAACCGCTAAAGAAAGCAGAGATAACCAGTAAAATAATGGATACTTTTAATTTCATGTTACTGACCACCGTTACAAATGTCGTTTACATCCGACTGGTTTGCGTAAATTCTTAGAGTTACATTCTCGCTCGAGTAATCTTGAGGGTGAATATAGTTTAGAGCTAGATTGTTACCTTGTCCGCCTGTTGCAATCACCTCAGTTGGCTTTAGCATGCCAGTGTGGCTGGTGTTGTAACGCAATACACATTTCTCTATCGCTGGCAGCCAACTAGTCAGAGTTGGATGGTTGATTGGGGTTTGAACTTTGACACCATTAACCTCTGCTAATGTGCGGAATTCCGACTCTGCTGGGTTCTTTAACGTTAAAACGAGTATTGGCATGATGAAAGCGACGAGTAACATTCCAAACGTTAACCATTTATTCGAACTTTCATCTTTAGGCTTAACCTGATTGGTTACTGGCTCGACTTCAACATGATTTTCTTGAGCCTTTTCAGTTGGCTCTGGATCAATAGTTTCAGTGATGACCTCATCAGCTAATGTGGTATTAGCAAATGTTAAGATAGGTTCTACTTCACTTTCTGCAATTTCAGCTGTTGTTGGCTGACCGTTTGATGACAGTGGTGCTGAGCGCTCAACGGTTGCAATAAATTGATAACCGCGTTTAGGCACTGTCTTTACGAATTCTGGGGATTTGGTCGAGTCTTTCAGCATCTTTCTTAGTGTCGATACTGCTTGCGTTAAGCTAGAGTCATCAACCTCAAAGCCTTGGTCTCGCCAAACATATTCGTGCAATTCGTTGCGAGTGATAACTTCATTGGGTCTTTCCGACAGCATCAGGAGAATGCGGCTTTCATTGCTGCCAAGGCGTACGACTTCGCCGTCGCTCATTTGGTCAACAAGTGAGTTGCTGTTTGGATCGAAGACAAACCGCTGTGCGAGAATAAACTTTGTGCCGATATTGCTCATTGAATTCTTCTACTTTTGGATGATTTGGGGTGCGAAATAGACAAATCTCAGGTGAAGTTCAGTTAATTCTTCACCAAATCATGGCTTCTTTTATGTTCTTTTATATTTATCAGACTCAAGGATAATAAAAACCGATCAAAAAAACAGTGTTTTTATGCTTTTTGACCTTGAATTTACATTTGTCATCCTCATGTTAATGAACATAAGAGTGGCACCAAGTGTTACGCCCCTATGGTTATTCAACATAAAGTATAGATGTTTTGGAGTAAAAATGAGCGAAACGGCAACGCAAAATAAAGAGACTCGTGGCTTTCAATCTGAAGTAAAACAACTACTTCATCTAATGATTCACTCACTGTATTCAAATAAAGAAATCTTTCTACGTGAGCTGATCTCTAACGCATCTGACGCGGCTGATAAGCTTCGTTTTCAAGCTCTATCGAACGGTGACCTTTACCAAGGTGATGCAGATCTAGGTGTAAAACTTTCATTCAACGCTGAAGCAAACACCTTAACGATTTCTGATAACGGTATCGGCATGAGCCGCGACAACGTTATTGAGCATTTAGGCACCATAGCTAAATCAGGTACGGCAGACTTTTTCTCAAAACTGTCTGAAGACCAAAGCAAAGACTCTCAATTGATTGGTCAATTTGGTGTTGGTTTCTATTCTGCATTTATCGTTGCAGACGCAGTAACTGTGCGAACTCGCGCTGCTGGGCTGGCAAGCGATGAAGCTGTGCAATGGCATTCAGCTGGTGAAGGCGACTACACCATTGAAGACATTACCAAAGAATCTCGCGGTACTGACATCATTCTCCACATGCGTGAAGATGGTAAAGAATTCTTGAATGAGTGGCGTCTGCGTGAAGTGATTGGTAAATATTCTGATCACATCGGTATTCCTGTTTCTATCTTAACTGCGGTTAAAGATGACGAAGGTAAAGACACCGAAGAGAAGCATTGGGAACAGATTAACAAGGCTCAAGCGCTTTGGACTCGTAACAAATCTGATATTGAAAAAGAAGAGTACCAAGAGTTTTACAAGCACGTATCTCATGACTTCGCTGATCCATTAACTTGGAGCCACAACAAAGTTGAAGGTAAGAACGATTACACCAGCTTGCTTTATATCCCTGCTAAAGCACCTTGGGACATGATGAACCGTGATCATAAGAGCGGCTTGAAGCTTTATGTACAACGTGTATTCATCATGGATGACGCAGAGCAGTTCATGCCGTCTTACATGCGTTTCGTTCGCGGCTTGATTGACTCAAATGATCTGCCACTCAACGTGTCTCGTGAAATTCTGCAAGATAACAAGGTAACCCAGTCCCTTCGTGGCGCGTGTACTAAGCGTGTACTGACTATGCTTGAGCGCATGGCGAAGAATGACGATGATAAGTACCTAGAGTTTTGGAAAGAGTTCGGCCTAGTCTTGAAAGAAGGCCCGGCTGAAGACATGGCGAACAAAGAGAAGATCGCTGGTCTACTTCGTTTCTCGTCAACGGAAGTGGATTCTGCTGATCAAACCATCAGCCTAGCGTCTTACGTTGAACGTATGAAAGAAGGCCAAGACAAGATCTATTACCTAACGGCAGACAGCTATGCTGCAGCTAAGAACAGCCCTCACTTAGAGCAGTTCAAAGCGAAAGGTATTGAAGTTGTTCTAATGTACGATCGTATTGATGAGTACGTAATGAACTACCTGACTGATTTTGATGGTAAGCAGTTCCAATCGATCACTAAAGCGGGCTTAGACCTAAGCAAGTTTGAGGGTGAAGAAGAGAAAGAGAAGCAAAAAGAGACAGAAGAAGAGTTCAAGTCTGTTGTTGAGCGTACTCAAGCTTACCTAGGTGGTCGTGTTAAAGAAGTTCGTACAACCTTCAAGCTAGCAACAACGCCTGCGGTTGTTGTGACTGACGACTTCGAAATGGGTACGCAAATGGCTAAGCTTCTTGAAGCTGCGGGTCAAGCGGCACCTGAAGTTAAGTACATCTTTGAGATTAACCCTGAGCACGCACTTGTGAAACAGATGGCTGATGAAGCGGACGAACAGGCGTTTGGTCGTTGGGTTGAGTTACTCCTTGGTCAAGCTATGCTGGCTGAAAAAGGCTCAATGGAAGATCCATCACAATTCTTAGGTGCAATCAACGAACTACTGACAAAACGTTAGTATTTCGACTTTGGGCTAAGCTCATAATTATAGTTAAAAGCTCGCTAATGCGGGCTTTTTTTATGAACGTCGCTTAACTTCATCGAAATGTAGCTAAAGTCGCTAACAAAGCGAAAGCAAACGCTGTCGATACATTCTTTAGTCTTAATTTAAGCCAAATTGAATATTAATGTGATAGAATGCTCGACCTAATCAGCTGGGAGTATGAACCTATCGCCTCCAGTTGTATGATTTTTAAACGTTATACCGAAACTTACCGTTTTGCTTCTGTTTACAGTTGTGCTTAGCCTCAGTTGTTACCTAACCTCTCTTGTTTGACCTAAATTAAACCTGAAAGGCGGGATAGTGAGCTTCGGTATAAATCATAATTTTTATAAGAGGATTAAACATGCGCATCATTCTTCTAGGTGCTCCTGGCGCGGGTAAAGGTACTCAAGCTAACTTCATCATGAACAAATTTGGTATCCCTCAAATTTCAACTGGTGACATGCTACGTGCTGCTATCAAAGCGGGTACTGAGCTTGGTAAGCAAGCTAAATCAGTAATCGACGCGGGTCAGCTAGTTTCTGATGAAATTATCCTTGGTCTTATCAAAGAGCGTATCGCTCAAGATGACTGTGAGAAAGGTTTCCTACTAGACGGTTTCCCACGCACAATCCCACAAGCTGATGGCCTAAAAGAAATGGGTATCGCAGTAGACTACGTTGTTGAATTCGACGTAGCTGACGATGTGATTGTTGAGCGTATGGCTGGTCGTCGTGCTCACCTTCCTTCAGGCCGTACATACCACACTGTGTACAACCCGCCTAAAGAAGAAGGTAAAGATGACATCACTGGCGAAGAGCTAGTGGTACGTGATGACGACAAAGAAGAAACAGTACGTGCACGTCTAGGCGTATACCATGATCAAACAGCTCCGCTTATCTCTTACTACGGTAAAGAAGCTGAAGCAGGCAACACTCAGTACCTTAAGTTTGACGGTACTAAGCAAGTTGCTGAAGTTAGTGCAGAACTTGAGAAAGCACTAGCATAATTGGCTAACAGCCAGTTTTAGAATTTGATATATTGGAAGCGACCTTATGGGTCGCTTTTTTTGTTTTAATTTTTAGTACGATACCAATCTAGATAATTCGATTACACATCATTCAAGATGAAACCATTTTTGATGAAGGTGGCTCACAATCGAGAGTAGATGTTGCGATATCCCATTTAAATAATGATTATTCAGACATTTAGTGGGAAGCAATGATCTTAAACTTATGCAGATTAGTATATTACTTTCCAGAAAATCACATATTGGTCTCAGGTATCTATGGAAAATAATAAAAAGCAGGGCGTTTTACTGGTGAACTTAGGAACACCAGATTCGGCGACCCCAGCTGGCGTTCGTCGATTTTTGAGTGAATTCTTACACGACAAGCGAGTAGTAAACCTAACCCGTTGGCTTTGGTGCCCAATCTTGCACGGGGTGATTTTACCGATTCGAGCACCCAAAGTAGCCAAGTTGTATCAATCTGTCTGGATGGATGAAGGCTCACCACTGCTTGTGTATTCTCAAAGACAAGCTGAAAAGCTCCAGAAGAAACTAGAGATGCCGGTTGCACTGGGTATGACCTATGGTAACCCAAGCATTAAGACTGGTGTTGAGCAACTGATGGACCAGGGTGTTGAGGACATCATCGTACTGCCTTTATATCCTCAGTACTCTGGCACAACCACAGCGGCAGTTTCAGATGGTTTAACCAAAGCCTTTAAGCAAATGCCGGTAATACCTAGCTATCGTTTTATTCGCGACTACTACGCCCACCCTAGTTACGCAAAAGCATTAGCTGAAAGTGTGCGCAGTCATTGGGATAAAAATGGCAGAGCGGATCACTTGGTTTGTTCATTCCACGGCATCCCTAAAAGATTAGCCGATGAAGGTGACATCTATCCTCAGCATTGTGAAGCGACGACAAAATTGCTTGCTGCCGAGTTGGGCTTATCTGCAGACGATATTACCATGACATACCAGTCTCGATTTGGGCGAGAGGAGTGGTTAAAGCCGTACACAGATGAGACGCTTGAATCGTTGCCAAGCAAAGGAATCAAGAAGATCGACATCATGGCGCCTGCATTTTCGGTGGATTGTTTAGAAACGCTAGAAGAAATTTCTGACCAGTGTAAAGAGACTTTCATTGACGCTGGTGGTTCGGACTTTAGCTACATCATGTGTCTTAACGACAGAGATTCGCATATCGACATGATGGCTGAACTGGTAGCGCTTCATCGCTAATTGATGTGTCGATTGAATAGATAACAAAAGGGCTGCTCACTGAGCAGCCCTTTTTGATCTTGATGTTTCTTCTTGATAGATCTAGATATTAAGCAACAGAGGTTTCTGCTGTCTCAGCTTTTGGCTCAGCTTCAAGCATAGTGTTAGTTTCTACGCCATGCATCCATGATACAAGCTTACCTGCACAAAGCAGCAGTAATACGCCACTAATTGTTGCTGTAATCGCGATGCCACCAAAGATAGACATTGCGCCAAGCTCACCAACGTGAGAACCCACTAGACCAGCTACATAGTTTGCTACCGCATTGAAGCCAAACCATGCACCCATCATCAATGATGCTAGGCGAAGCGGAGCTAACTTAGTGACCAACGACAGGCCAATAGGAGATAGACAAAGCTCACCAAGAGTATGGAAGAAGAAAGCACCCACTAGCCATAACATGGATGTTTTCACTGTTAGGTCGCCACCTTGCTCCATTACCGCCCCCATCATGCAGACAAAGCCTAGTGCTAAGAAGAACAGCGCCATTGCAAACTTAACCGGCGAGTTTGGTTCACGCTTACCAAGCTTCACCCAAAATGCAGCGATGATAGGTGCAAGTGTAATGATGAAGAATGGATTTAGAGATTGGAACCAAGCAGCCGGAACTTCAAAGCCACCAATCATACGGTCGGTATATTGTTGAGTGTAGATGTTCATTAGGCCACCAGCTTGTTCAAAGCCCGCCCAGAAAACGATCACGAACAGACCCATAACTAGAATCACTTTTAGTCGGTCGAACTCTTCTTTAGTTAGTGGCGTTTTCTCTTTCGATTTGTTTAGCTCTTTTGCTCTAGCTGCTGCAGGTACAGAACCAATGTTGCCTAACCAAGATTGAGCCATTGTCATTTGCATGATTAAACTAATAACCATACCGATGCCTGCCGCTAGGAAACCTGCTTTCCAGCCATACGAATCAACCGCAGCACCGGAGATAAGGCCGCCCAGTAGTGCACCTAAGTTAATACCCATATAGAAAATAGTAAACGCGCCATCACGACGGTTATCGCCTTCTTGATAAAGGTCACCAACCATCGTCGAGATGTTTGGTTTGAACATGCCGTTACCACTGATAAGCAGCGCTAAACCCAGGTATAAAGCGTTGACTTGGTCTAAGCCAATAAAGCCGTTAGGTAGAGCAAGTGTAAATTGGCCTAGTGCCATCAATACACCACCAATCAGGATTGATTTTCGTTGTCCTAGGTAGTTATCGGCAATCCAGCCGCCAATTAATGGTGTGATGTAGACTAAACCGGTGTAGATACCGTAGAGATCAAGTGCGTCTTTCGTTGACCAACCAAGTCCACCGTTGAGGGTAGTGTCAGTCAAAAATAAAACAAGGATGGCACGCATCGCGTAGTAAGAGAAACGTTCCCATAGCTCTGTGCTAAAAAGTAGAAATAGGCCTCTAGGGTGGCCAAAGATGTTGTGAGTGCTTGGCATAAGTTTTACTAATTTTAAGTATTAAAAGATTTTATAGTTATTCATGTATACACAGTAGGGTAAAAGTCTGCAATAGGCGTATTTTATGGTTACGATAACTGAGGTTGAGTAAGGTGTTGATATTAAATACATTTACTTTTTATGTGGCCCATTCTGCTTGTGCTGCAAACTAATTTTTCATATTTGACCTGGTTCGTTATTGACCTGTTTTAGCCCGTATTCAATAAAATTGTTTAGATCTATTGGTCTAGTCTATCGTTATGATCTTAAAAGGAATGTCATTCTTATAATCTGCGAGATACATATGTTTACAGCAATGTGTCTTTTGATCTCTAAATGTTCCCTGTACAATGTCTGACCAAAATTTATACCTATTAGTTTTGGTTGATAAGTTTGTCTATTGCGCGTAATTTCTCGGTTATCAAAACTCATTTATTAACGGCGATTCAATCGTTTTGGTATGTGGTAAAATGTCTAAAAATATAAAATGGCTAGTTAAATGAAACGTTGGTATTTACTTTACTGTAAGCGTGGTGATCAAAAACGCGCTCAACAGCATCTAGAAAATCAGGGGGTAGAGTGCTTTTACCCTCAAATAGAAGTCGAAAAGGTAGTGAGAGGGAAAGAGAAGCGAGTACAAGAGCCGCTGTTCCCATCATATATCTTTGTCCGTTTTGATTATGAGCAGGGCCCAAGTTTTACTACAGTTCGTTCAACGCGTGGTGTAGTGGACTTCATTAAGTTTGGAGCACTGCCACACGAGGTCCAAGGCGACTTGATTTTTGAGCTTAAAGAGTTCGAGAAGTGCTGTAGTAACGAAGTTGAAGATTGCTGTGCTGAGTTCGAGGCAGGGCAGGTAGTTAAGATTCAGAGTGGCCAATTTGCAGGGGTTGAAGCTATTTTCGATCAGAAAGACGGTGAAGCTCGATCGATTATGCTGGTGAAAATGATCAGCCAAGTGGTTCCAATCAGTATTGAGAACGAAGCACTACAAGCTCTCGCATAACTGCAGTCATAAAAAATAGGCTTAAAACAAAAAGGCGCATAACGCGCCTTTTTTAGTATTCGAGTTTTTCAAGTGTTTTAAGCGTTATAAGCGTCGTTGTGAACGGCTTGTACCGCACGGCCTGATGGGTCGACACAGTTTTTGAACGACTCATCCCACTCAATTGCTTTCGCTGATGAACAAGCAACTGATGGACCACCAGGTACACATTCTGCCGCTGATTCTAGAGGGAATAGCTCCTCAAAGATTTCACGGTATGCATAACCTTCTTTGGTTGTTGGTGTGTTGTAAGGGAAACGGAACTTAGCAGCTTCCATTTGTTGATCCGTTACTTTTGCTTCAGCCGTTGCTTTCAACGTATCAATCCAATCGTAGCCAACACCATCAGAGAACTGCTCTTTTTGACGCCATGCGATTGAATCTGGTAGGTAGTCTTCAAAACACTCACGCAGGATGTGTTTCTCCATTTTACCGTTACCACACATCTTATCTTCAGGGTTCAAACGCATAGCGACATCAATGAACTCTTTATCTAAGAATGGTACTCGACCTTCAACGCCCCATGCTGCAAGTGACTTGTTTGCACGAGCACAGTCGAACATGCTTAGAGCAAGCAGCTTACGTACTGTCTCTTCGTGGAACTCTTTCGCGTTTGGTGCTTTATGGAAGTAAAGGTAGCCACCAAAGATTTCATCAGCACCTTCACCAGACAATACCATTTTGATGCCCATTGCTTTGATCTTACGAGCAAGCAAGTACATTGGCGTTGATGCACGAATCGTCGTTACATCGTAAGTCTCGATATGGTAGATAACATCACGGATTGCATCTAAGCCTTCCTGAATGGTGTAAGTCATCTCGTGGTGCACAGTACCGATCTTGTCCGCAACTTCACGAGCAGCGATAAGATCTGGTGCGCCTTCAAGGCCAACTGCGAATGAGTGCAGTTGTGGCCACCAAGCTTCAGATTGCTCATCATCTTCGATACGCATTGCAGCAAAGCGTTTAGCGACCGCTGAAGTAATTGATGAATCAAGGCCACCAGATAGAAGTACACCGTAAGGAACGTCAGTCATTAGTTGACGTTTAACTGCTGCTTCTAGCGCTTCAGTCAGTTCTTCTTTGCTTGTGCTGTTGCCTTGTACCGCAGCGTACTCGTTCCAATCGCGTATGTAGTAGCGTTGAGGTTCTGCATCTTTCGAAGAGTAGAAGCTACCAGGAGGGAATTCACTGATCGTCTTACATACTTCAACCAATGCTTTCATCTCTGAAGCAACGTAGTAGTTACCGTGCTCATCGTAACCTTGGTAAAGCGGGATGATACCGATGTGGTCACGACCCACTAGATATTCATCTTTTTCTTCGTCGTATAAAACGAAAGCGAAAATACCGTTAAGTTCTTCTAAAAGGTCTGCGCCCATTTCTTGGTATAACGCTAGGATAACTTCACAGTCAGAATCCGTCTGGAACTGGTACTTATCTTCATAGCGAGCGCGAAGTTCTTTGTGGTTATAGATTTCGCCGTTCACTGCAAGAATGTGTTTTTTGTCTTGGCTATATAGTGGTTGAGCACCACTGTTTAGGCCGACGATAGCTAGACGCTCGTGAGCAAGAATGGCTTTTTCACCGGCATAGATACCAGACCAGTCTGGGCCACGGTGACGAAGCTTTTTAGACATTTCTAAAGCAATAGGGCGAAGTGCTGCGACATCACTTTTAATGTCGAGAATGCCAAATACTGAACACATAGAACTTCCTTTTAAATAATTTCTAAATCAACTGCATTCAATTTGCCATTCTGGCTAAAAAAAGCAACCGAATGTGAGCAAAAAAATAATATAAAGGGTGTTCTGTTAGAAAATATCTAATTTTATTGTTGTTTTGGTGTGTGATGTTCAATTGCGGTTGGTTTTTTAAACAAAAACCTCTCAAAAGTGCAAAAGAACAGCAATTTTGAGAGGTTAACGAGACAATGTTTATGACTAGATTTTACTTATGTTAGGGTTTAGCTGCTCACAAACGTGGCGAGCAAAACCGCTACCTGCTTCGCTATAAATGTTGAACGCTGCATCGACACCGTTTTCTTTTAATGTTTCGAGTTGATCTGGATATTCAGCAATAGCCGCAATTTGGCCTTTAAAGTTACGTGACTTCAATTGCTCTAAAGCGGTTTGATTACCTTGGTGGTGAGGCATAGCCAAGATCACTAGCTTTACGTTTGCTGTATCTAGAATTCGTTCCCAGAAATCCGGGTCAGTCGCGTCACCAGAGATCACGTTCCTGCCATGGCTTCTGTGATTGTGCGCGGCTTCTTCGCGAACTTCAACACCTAGGCTGACTTTGCCATAGCGAGAGCGTAATTCGTCATAAGCACCAGTACCAATTCGTCCCATACCAAGAATCAGCACTTGGGCCCGACCTGGGTCAATTCGCTTATCACGTTGGTGAAGCTTTTCTGCGGCATGTTCTTTTAACCATTTACCAGATTGTTGATAAAGCTTGTGACCAGCTCGGTTTAGAGGTGCAGCGATCAAGAACGACAATGAAACCGCTATCGCCACCGCCACCAAGATATCACCAGACATCCAACCCATCTTGAAGGCGAGACCACCAACGATGAGGCCAAACTCGCTATAGTTAAACAGTGATAGCGAGGCAAGTAGAGACGTTCGAACACGGAACTTAAAGCGGTTAAGCACTAAGAAGTAAAGAACGCCTTTCACTGGAAGTAATAATAAGAACAATACTGCAAGCATAAAACCCTGAATAGTTGGCTGTTCTGACAAGCCAATATTCAAGAAGAAACAGACAAGGAAAAGTTCTTTAAGGTTAAACAGCGACTTTGATAATTCTGAGGCTTTTGGGTGACCAGCAAGTAACATACCTAAAACAAGAGCCCCCAAGTCTGGTTTCACACCAACCAAATGGAATAAACCAGCACCGACGACTAATGCGAAGAAGATGCCTGAAAGAACCAGCATCTCACCGTGACCAACCCAATCGAGCACTTTGTAGAACAGTGGGCGTAATAAGGGTAGGGCAAACAGAGCAATCGCATACCACTCAGGTATTTTGCCCGTAGAAGCCGTTAAGAATACTACGGCGAAGATATCCTGCATGACCAAGATACCAATCGCTAACGTTCCGTAGGTCGCATTCATTTCGCCTTTCTCTTGCAGAGTCTTAACCGCAAATACCGTACTAGAGAATGAAAGAGCAAAACCGAGCAGAACGATCTGTTCTACCGACATGGCAGCTAGCGATGAAATACCTAAGAACTTAAAGCCAAACAGGGCGACGGCGAAAAACAGAGTGGACAAAAGGTTGTGGATTGTCGCGCCAGCCCAGATCTCTTTAGAGAGCAGGGTTTTAATATCGAGCTTTAAGCCAATCGTAAATAGAAGCAGGGTGACACCAAGATCAGCCAAGGTAATGATGGTGTTATTGGTTTCAAAACCCAGAGCAAAGAGCCCAAAACCAGCGACCAAAAAGCCGACCAATGGGGGAAGGTGACACTTTAAAGCAATAAATCCTGCAATAAACGCAGTGGATATTAATATAAGTTCCATAACTTGTAGTAGTAGTTCCCTAGCTTGAAAAACGGGCCGTGTTTATACAAACACGGCCCGCGGAAAATCAGAATGGTTTTCTTTAGTCTTCGAGTAGCTTTTGAAGTAGCACGCCGTTGAGCATGGCACGCTTAATCATTGCAAAAGCTCCCATCGTGGGATGCTTATCGATCTGTGATGCTACAATAGGCAGGCCGCTATGGAAAGCCGTTAACGACTGATTCTCTACATTGCGCTTAATTGCAGGGAAAACAATCTCTTGTGCCTTGGTAATATCACCAGCAATGATTACTTTCTGAGGGTTAAACAGGTTAATCGTCATCGCGATAGCCTTGCCTAATTGGTTTCCTACTCTAACTAAGCTTTGCTTCGCGAGTTCATCGCCATTGATTGCGTGGTCACAAACATCTTGAATCGTAATATTTTCAAGTTCAGTTAAAGAAGACTCATAGCCTTGCTTAATGAGTTTCTGTACTCGGTCAACAATAGCAGGGTTTGCCGCTACGGTTTCAAGACAACCGAAGTTACCACACTGGCATTGTTCACCTAACGGATCAATTTGGATATGACCAATCTCACCCACGTTACGGTTATGGCCTAAGAAAACCTGACCATTAACGATGATGCCTGCGCCAGTACCACGGTGAACACTGACAAGAATAGAGTCTTGGCTGTCTTTACTTGCACCGAAGTAGTGCTCAGCAAGCGCCATTCCTCGAACGTCATTGCCGACAAAACAAGCCACATGGAAAGTGTCGCGAATAATGTCGCTTAATGCGAGGTTATCGATGTCAGTGTTTGGCATGTACTCAACAACACCGGTCGTTGGGTTAACCAAGCCTGGAAGGGTAACACCAATAGCAATCAGTTGGTCGATTTTTGGCTGATGCTCAGCAATGAAAGCCTTCAAATTATTTACCAAGCCTTGGGTAAGGTCTGATTGGTCTGAATAATTCAGGTCTTGCTGTTGGAAAGCCAATTCACGACCGCCAAGGTCATGTAGGCTAATTTGAATATAGTCTCGACCTAAGCGCACTGCGGCAGAATGAAAAGGTTCTACTTCTGTGGTTAGGGAGATAGCGCGTCTACCGCCAGTAGACGCTTGCTGCGCAACCTCTTTGATTAGGCCGCGCTCTAAAAGTTGGCGGGTAATTTTTGTAACACTTGCCGGTGCGAGTTGGCTTACATCAGCCACTTGTATACGACTGATAGGCCCTTGTTGGTCTATTAGTCGGTATACCGCCGCACTGTTTAGTTGTTTAACTAAGTCTACGTTACCTATTTGTCCGCCATTCATACTTAATTGTGCTCGTATTGTCCGTTAACAACAGTCGCTTTAACGTTAAAGTCTCGGTCAAATACAGCTAGGTTTGCAACCATGCCTTTTTTGATTCGACCTAGCTTGCTTTCTACACCGATAGCCGTAGCTGGGTATAGCGTAGCCATGCGAAGAGCTTCGTCTAAAGCGATACCAGCGTGCTCAACTGTATTCTGAACTGCTTCAATCATAGTCAGAGCTGAGCCGCCCAGTGTGCCGTTTTCATCAACACACTTACCATCACGGTAATATACTTTCTTACCGACAAAAATAAAGTATTCCATGTCAGCACCTGCAGGAGCTGTGGCATCCGTCACTAATACCAACTTTTCTCCCTTGATTTTATGCGCAATTCTGATGTTTGCGTAATCAACGTGGAAACCGTCGGCAATGATCCCAGCGTAAACCTCTGGTGTGTCGTAAATCGCGCCTACAACGCCCGGTTCACGACCGACCATAGGGGTCATTGCATTGAATAGGTGAGTAGCGAACGTGATACCAGATTCGAAGCTTTGGCGAGCTTCTGCGTAAGTCGCGTTTGTGTGGCCGATAGAAACGACAACGCCAGCTTTGTGTAGGCGTTCGATATGTTCTGGGTCATTCAGCTCTGGAGCCAATGTTACTTTTGCAACAAGATCACTATTCTCGCAAATCAGTTCAATCATTTCGCTGTCAGATTTGCGAATGTGATCGACGCTGTGAATACCTTTTTTCGCAACGTTTAGGTATGGACCTTCAAGGTGCAGACCTAGAGATTGGTTTTGGTATTGGTTGTGGTATTCGCGAGCTGCAGTGATAACGGCACGCATATCTTCGTCTGAAGAGGTGATGAGCGTAGGCAAGAAGCTAGTACAGCCTGATTTAAGGTTTGCTTCGTGCATGATCTGCATTGTTTCTGCCGTGATCTCATCGTTAAGCATTACACCGCCACAACCATTCAGCTGTAAGTCAATGAAACCTGGGCTTAGGTTTGCTCCGTTTAGATCGCGAACCTCGATTCCTTCTGGCAATTCAGAGATAGGACAGACTTTTTTGATCAGTTCATTTTCTATTACGACGGCATGATCGGTTAGAACATCACTACCAGTGTAAATTTTACAGTTACTTAGCGCGTACATAGTCAGCTAATCCTTATTTCGTGAGATCTTTTAAATTTGTTCGTTACCTAAATGTGGACTTAGTTTGCGAGCATCATTTACGTAACGATTTATCTTTTATGGGCGAACGGCTTCAAAATGGGAAGCTATTTAAGTTGTTGAAAAACATACGAACAATTGATCTTTATTATACATTCAGGTTCATTGTTAATGATTATTCATAGGGTAATCTAAAATTAGGAATATCATGTTTTTGCCTAATGATTAGATTTGAATTTTATCTATAAACGCTCATTTTTTTGAATGATAAAATAAGTTTTATGATCTCGCTAGCAAAAACCTCTGGATTTGGTAAAAACTGGTGATTAGGATCACAAATGGTAAGGTTTTAATTTGCGGGGCAAAATTAATTGAATACACTGAACAGGACTAAATTGAGCGACTAAAATAAGTTTCTCAAATGAATTCTAAAAAATCCTATAGGGGGAAACAACTGGTGAATATTCTAGGATATGCACAGAAGCTAGGTAAGGCATTAATGCTACCTATCGCAACACTTCCGATTGCGGCGCTTCTACTACGTTTAGGTCAAGGTGATCTACTTGACATTCCATTCATGGCGCAAGCTGGTGGCGCAATTTTTGGTAACCTACCACTGCTATTTGGTCTAGGTATCGCGATTGGCCTTTCTAAAGACGGTAACGGTGCAGCGGGTCTTGCTGGTGCAGTTGCTTACTTTGTACTAACAGCGACAGCAACAACAATTAATGCTGACGTAAATATGTCATTCTTCGGCGGTATCTTCGCTGGTATCATCGCAGGTCACTCTTACAACGCTTTCCATGCAACACGTCTTCCTGAGTGGCTGGCATTCTTTGCGGGTAAACGTTTAGTACCTATCATGGCTGGTCTCTTTGCACTTGTTGCAGGTGCTGTGTCTGGTGTGGTTTGGCCTGGTGTTCAATCTGGTCTAGACGCACTGGCTCACGCAGTATCAACGTCTGGCGCTATCGGTCAATTCGTTTACGGTACTCTTAACCGTGCACTTATCCCTGTAGGTCTACACCACGTATTGAACTCATACTTCTGGTTCGGTATGGGTACATGTCAAGAAATCATCGTTGCTGGTCAAGGCGCATTCGCTAACATCACTCAACTTTGTGTTGACCCATCACTAGCGAAAACTCTCGTTGTTGGCCAAGAGCACACATTCACATTCGCTAACTCTGTAACTCCAGAAATCACTACTGTAGTTAAAGAAGTGACTGAAACTGTTAAATCTGGCGACCTACACCGTTTCTTCGGTGGCGATAAAGGCGCTGGCGTATTCATGAACGGTTTCTTCCCTGTAATGATGTTCGGTCTACCAGGTGCTGCACTAGCAATGTACTTAGCTGCTCCTGCTGAAAAACGTAGCCAAGTTGGTGGCGCACTGTTCTCAGTTGCATTCTGTTCATTCCTAACAGGTATCACAGAGCCGCTAGAATTCATGTTCGTATTCCTAGCTCCTGCTCTATACGCAATGCACGCTGTATTTACAGGTCTGTCTCTAGTCGTTGCAAACATGTTTGGTACTCTGCACGGTTTCGGTTTCTCTGCTGGTCTAATTGACTTCGTACTGAACTGGGGTCTAGCAACTAAACCATTCCTACTACTACTAATCGGTCTTGGTTTCGGTGCTCTATACTTCTTCACTTTCTCTTTCGCAATCCGCGCTTTCAACTTGAAATCGCCAGGTCGTGAAGATGATGAAGCTGCAGTTGCTCCGGCTGGTGACGCACCAAAAGGTGAAGTTGCACGTCAATACCTAAAAGCACTAGGCGGTCACGAAAACCTAACTTCAATCGACGCTTGTATCACTCGTCTACGTCTAACTCTTAAAGACCGCTCTATCGCAGATGAAGCTGTTCTTAAGAAGCTTGGCGCTAAAGGTGTGGTTAAACTAGGTGAGAACAACCTACAGGTTATCCTAGGCCCACTAGCTGAAATCGTAGCTGGCGAAATGAAAGCTATCGGTGCAGGTGAAGACCTATCTGATGTAAAACTTCCTTAGTAACGGAAGTGCTTAAATAAGATGTATAATTACTCTTAAATAAGTTACAAATTGAAAGCCTCCCACACGGGAGGCTTTTTTGTGCCTACTGTCTAGGGGCAACGAACACGGTTCGTTCTATTCTTCATCGAATAGCAGAAATAATCGCAATTAACGGACGGTTCTTATTGTGCAAAGGCTAAGAATTGTGGATGATTAGAAACAATGATCTTTCTATCTTAGACTGGCGCTATAAGTGACCGTTTTCTTGGAGACGAAAGATAACTTTCTCTGACAATACTAAATACATAGAGGTGCTATAGATGAGTGAAGCTGAGGCTCGTCCATCGAATTTCATTCGCCAAATTATTGATAAAGATTTAGCGGATGGTACACACAGTAGCGTGCATACTCGTTTCCCGCCGGAGCCAAATGGCTACCTGCACATTGGTCACGCTAAATCTATTTGCTTGAACTTTGGTATTGCTCAGGACTACCAGGGACAATGTAATCTTCGTTTCGATGATACAAACCCTGAAAAAGAAGACGTTGAATACGTTGAGTCAATTAAGAATGATGTAAGCTGGTTAGGCTTCGAATGGTCTGGTGATATTTGTTACTCATCAAACTACTTCGATACGCTTTACGCTTATGCTGTGGAATTAATTAATAAAGGCTTAGCGTATGTTGACGAGCTAAGTCCTGATCAAATCCGTGAGTACCGTGGCACGCTAAAAGAGCCAGGTAAAGCGAGCCCATACCGTGATCGCAGCCCAGAAGAGAACCTAGCGTTGTTCGAAAAAATGCGTGACGGTGGCTTTGAAGAAGGTAAAGCGTGTCTACGTGCTAAGATCGACATGAGCTCTTCATTCATGGTGATGCGCGATCCTGTTATCTACCGTGTTCGTTTTGCTCACCACCATCAAACGGCTGACAAGTGGTGCATTTACCCAATGTACGACTTTACTCACTGTATTTCTGATGCGCTGGAAGGTATTACGCACTCTATCTGTACGCTTGAATTCCAAGATAACCGTCGTTTGTACGATTGGGTTCTAGATAACATCACGATTGACTGCCAACCTCGTCAGTATGAGTTTAGCCGCCTGAATCTTGAATACACAGTGATGTCTAAGCGTAAGCTGAACCAACTTGTAGTTGAAAACCTAGTTCAAGGTTGGGATGACCCACGTATGCCTACTATCTCTGGCCTACGTCGTCGTGGTTTCACTTCTGCGTCTATCCGTGAGTTCTGTAAGCGTATCGGTGTAACTAAACAAGAGAACATGATTGAATTCGGTTCACTTGAATCTTGTATCCGTGACGACCTGAACGAAAATGCACCTCGTGCAATGGCTGTTCTGGATCCAGTTAAGATCGTGATTGAAAACTACGATGCGGATAAAGTAGAGACACTAACGGTTGCTAACCACCCGAACAAACCTGAAATGGGCACTCGTGAAGTACCATTTACTCGTGAAGTGTGGATTGAGCGTGATGACTTCCGTGAAGAAGCAAACAAGAAATACAAGCGTTTGGTTCTAGGTAAAGAAGTTCGTCTACGTGGTGCTTACGTGATTAAAGCTGAGCGTATCGAGAAAGATGCGGAAGGCAACATTACGACTATCTTCTGTTCTTACGACAACGAAACACTAGGTAAGAACCCTGCTGATGGCCGTAAAGTGAAAGGTGTTATCCACTGGGTATCGGCTGATAAAGCATTGCCTGCTGAGATTCGTCTTTACGATCGTCTATTCACTGTGGCAAATCCAGCTGCAGCTGATGACTTTGCAGCAACGCTAAACCCTGAATCACTTGTTACGCTAAATGGTTTTGTTGAACCTAGCCTAGTAGAAGGTGTTGCAGAACAAGCGTACCAGTTTGAACGTACAGGTTACTTCTGCGTCGATTCGAAAGACTCTAAAGCAGACGCTCTAGTGTTCAACCGCACGGTTGGCCTACGTGACACTTGGGGTAAAACTGAAGCTTAATGCTTGAGTGTTTAGCTTGTTAAAAGCAACCCAATAAAAAACCGGCCTAGAGCCGGTTTTTTGTGTCTGAATAATATCGGTTATTCGTACTTATATAGTGACCATATAAAAAACGCCGGCCTAAGCCAGCGTTCTGTATTACTTCTTCGCTTTATGCGCGTCTGGATTGCCTTTGCAATCTCCGCTAATGCTTTTGCCGTACAAGTACAAACTGTGGTTTGTCAGTTGCACGTTGTAACGCTGAGCAATCTCTTTCTGTCTTTCTTCGATGATGTCATCAGAGAATTCGATCACTTCGCCACAATCTAAACATACAAGGTGGTCGTGGTGGTGCTGTGTAGAAAGTTCAAATACAGACTTGCCGCCTTCGAAGTGGTGACGAGTTACAATGCCAGCGTCATCGAATTGGTTAAGTACTCGATAAACGGTTGCAAGACCGATTTCTTCACCTAGGTCGATCAGCTTCTTATATAAATCTTCAGCACTAATATGTTGGCAGTCTGGCTGTTGTAATACTTCTAAAATTTTGAGCCGTGGAAGGGTCACTTTAAGACCTGCATCTTTTAGCGCTTGATTATTGTCTGACATATACTTTCCTGTTGATGATCTGCAGCAATTAACAGAATTCAATATTAATACCATTATAGTTTAGTCAGGCATAACAATAAACCACGAACTTCAAAGGGTTACTTACTGACATCACAATCTGTTTTGTAAATTGGAAGTATCTCACTTATAGTGGAGGTACGACCAGTCAAGTGACGGTGTTTTTTGATATGAACATGGATTGTTGTTATGAATAAGCAACTCGCAAAAATATATAAACCTAATATTGTAAAATTTGCACTCAATATTTGGCCTCCCTTTTGGGGCTCGGGAATTCGAATAGCCCACATTAGCGCTGACTTTAGGGTTGTTAAGACTGTGCTCAAGTTGCGGTGGTGGAATAAGAACGCCAATCGTACTCAATATGGAGGCAGTATCTTTTCTCTTACCGATCCCGTTTACTCGTTAATGTTAATGGGGATTTTAGGTGAGCGATATTATGTTTGGGATAAAGAGGCGAGTATTAACTTTATCAAGCCTGGTCAATCCGACTTGTATGCAGACTTTGAGATAAGCCAAGGGCAACTTGAGGATATCTATCGTCAGACACAACTTGGTGAGAAGTGTTTCCCCGAATTTATCATCCACGTTAAAGATAAGCAGGGAAGTGTGGTTTCGGAAATTCAGAGAACTCTCTATGTGAGAAAGAAGCCACAATTTAGAGATGATGAAGCACTAGAAGCTGAGTATTAATTGGTTACCATTGAATAGCAAAAAACCTCCCAGAAGGAGGTTTTTTCATATCTACATAACCGTCATTAATTGTAACAATTAACAACCGCTAATGAATTAGTCTTCTAGCTCTGCTAGGCACATCTCTTCGTGGATTTGTTTAACCCAGTTAGATACACGCTCATCAGTCAGCTCAGGTTGACGGTCTTCATCGATACATAGACCAACGAACTGGCTGTCATCGCCTTCAACTAAACCTTTCGATGCTTCGAATTCGTAGCCTTCAGTTGACGTGTGACCTAGGATAGTACCGCCTTTTGCTTCAACGATATCACGGATAGTACCCATAGCATCGCAGAAGTATTCTGCGTAATCTTCTTGGTCGCCACAACCAAAAATCGCAACAAGCTTAGTTGAGAAATCAATAGCTTCTAGCTCAGGGAAAAAGTCATCCCAATCACATTGTGCTTCGCCGTAGTACCACGTAGGGATACCAAGCAGCAGCAGATCGAAGTTATCGATATCTTCTTTGCTGCTTTTTGCAATGTCTTGAACTTGAACGAGCTGCTTGCCCAATTGCTTTTGAATCATCTTAGCAACAGCTTCAGTGTTACCTGTATCGCTACCAAAGAAGAGACCTACACTTGCCATAGAATCATTACCTTTCATTTTGTCTGTTGTCGGTGTAATAAAGTTCGGAGGAAATCGTTAGATTCCAGATCCTTCCCAGCTTAGTTGGATTATCCCTTTTGCGATAAAACCTGCGCAGCCAAGGAAAAGTACTAACCATACGATACGACGACCAAATGCAGGAACATTCCCCTGCTTTAGAACGTCTTTAATTGCCATTCCGATTAGAAAGAAAATCGCGGCAAACAGAAGATCTAAACCAACAGATTCAATGATGTTCATGTAGTCGTAAAGCATGGGAACCTTATATACCAAATTTGCTTGGGCGCACTATATCACTGTTGTGAGATAAAGTTAATCTGCTGTGATTACACAGCTCTCATTTATATCGACTAATCAACCCATCTAAGTGATGAATTTTCTTATTGCACGGAGCACTTCAGCGGGCTTTTCCGCGTGTAGCCAATGTCCAGTATTGGCGATAACATGTGCCTTTGCGTTGGAAAACTGCTGTTGAACGGCGGTTTGATGCTCAGCCGTCAGATAATCTGAGTCACCACCCTTTATTAGCAAGGTTTTGACTGAGGTTTTGTCAATCGTTTCCCAACCAATAATCTGTGGGTAGTTGCTTAATAGCGAGGCAACGTTGAAACGCCATTCCATGATGCCTTGTTCTGATTTAAACAAAGATTTCGTTAAGAACTGGCGAACCCCATCAATTTCGATATGTTTTGCGAGGACCTTAAGCGCCTCTGAGCGTGATGTCGGTTTTTCTTCTATCACAGCTTGTAGGCCTGCGAATACGTTGTCGTGACGACTTTGGGTGTACGCGACTGGTGCCATATCTAAGACAATCAATTTATGCAGCGTCAGATGTTGTGTCAGTGCCATCGCTACCTTGCCGCCCATCGAGTGGCCAATCACAGTAACACCATCTAACTTAAGATCATTCAGCAGTTGAGCCACATCTTGTGCCATAGCTTGATAATTATGAGTGTCACTATGGAAAGATTGACCGTGATTGCGTAGATCGATGCTAAGTACTTGATGATCGGCTTTTAGATCCCTAGCGAGCAAGCCAAGGTTGTCCAAGTTACCGAATAATCCATGGATCAAAACAATGGTGTGACCCTCACCTTCAATTTTATAGTTGAGCTGTACTGACATTTTTATCTTATTCATGGTGGGTTTGACGTAGAGTATCCGCGCGGATCTCGCTATAATCCCCTAGAGTTTAAACATTGAGATTGTGAAAAGCGAATGAAAACAATTGAGGTTGATGAGGACCTATACCGTTTTATTGCGGGTCAGACAGAACGTATTGGCGAAAGCGCTTCAGATATTCTGCGCCGCTTGTTACTGGTTGATAACCAAGGCACGGTTCCGATCGAAGAGATCGTTGAGCCAAAAGGTATCGTTGTTAGCAAAGAGGTAGGCTTTACTCCAGAGAAGTTCGATGGCGTTAAAGAAATGCGCTCACTACTAATATCAGATGAGTTTGCATCACTAAAGAAAGCCATTGATCGTTTCATGCTTGTGTTATCAACACTGCATAAAATCGACCCTTTAAGCTTTTCAGAAGCAACTCAAGTAAAGGGCCGCAAGCGTGTTTACTTTGCAGACAACGAAGCGACGTTGTTAGCAAACGGCAACACAACTAAGCCTAAAGCTATTCCACAAAGTCCTTTTTGGGTTATTACGAATAACAATACAAGCCGAAAAAGACAGATGGTTGAACAGCTTATGAGCCGCATGAATTTCCAAGCAGAATTGATAGAAAAAGTAACAGGTTCAATTTAACGAAATCTGATTTAAACCTCATAATATCCATGGCTAAGAAGATATTATGAGGTTTTTTTGTTTTTAAATTTTATATAAGGATGTCGATAATGGCTATGCACCCTCGTGCCGGGCAGAAAGCTCAGCAGGAAGATCTTCATAATATCCCGGCTTTAGTTGCAAACTATTTCTTACAGCAACCGGATGCTACTAACCCAGATCATAAAGTACTGTTCGGTACTTCAGGTCACCGCGGTACAGCTGACAAATCAACATTTAATGAAAACCACATTCTAGCGATCGCACAAGCGGTTGCTGAGGTTCGTGCCGATCAAGGTACTACTGGCCCACTTTTCTTAGGCAAAGATACTCACGCTCTATCTGAGCCTGCTTTTTCTACGGTTATTGAAGTGCTAGTTGCAAACGGCGTTGAAGTTATCGTTCAAGAAAACAATGGCTTTACTCCAACTCCAGGTATCTCGCACGCGATTCTTACGCACAATCTAGTGAATGATAAAAAAGCTGACGGCATTGTTATCACGCCTTCACATAACCCACCTCAAGACGGGGGCATTAAATACAACCCGACACACGGTGGCCCTGCTGAAGCTGAACTTACTCAAGCGATTGAAGATCGTGCGAACGTGATCATTGCTGAGCAAATGCAAGGCGTTAAGCGTACTCCTATCGCACAGGCTAAACAGTCTGAGCTAGTGAAAGAAGTTGATTTAGTTGCACCATACGTTGCTGACTTGGTTAATGTGGTTGATATGCAAGCGATCCAGAAAGCAAACATCAAGATTGGTGTTGATCCATTGGGTGGCAGCGGTATTGATTACTGGCGTCAAATTGGCAAAGCGTACAACCTAGACCTTACTCTTGTAAGTGAAGCGGTTGATCCTTCGTTCCAGTTTATGTCTCTAGACAAAGACGGTGTAGTTCGTATGGATTGCTCTTCTCCATACGCGATGGCAGGTTTATTGGCGCTTAAAGATGACTATCAACTAGCGTTTGGTAACGACCCAGACTACGATCGCCACGGCATTGTTACGCCAAAAGGCTTGATGAATCCAAACCACTTCCTAGCGGTGTGTATTGACTACTTATACCGTAACCGTGAAGGGTGGGGTAAAGACGTTGCTGTTGGCAAAACATTGGTATCAAGTGCATTGATTGACCGTGTTGTTGCTGACTTAGGTCGTGAACTTTGTGAAGTGCCAGTTGGCTTTAAATGGTTCGTTGATGGCTTATACAACGGTCAGTTTGGTTTCGGTGGCGAAGAGAGTGCGGGTGCATCTTTCTTACGTAAAGACGGAACGCCTTGGTCAACAGATAAAGATGGCCTAATTCTTTGCCTACTTGCGGCTGAGATCACAGCGGTAACCGGTAAGAACCCACAAGAATACTACGAAGAGCTTGCCGCTAAACACGGTGAATCTAAATACAACCGTATTCAAGCTGTAGCTAACGGCGCACAAAAAGATGTGCTTAAGAAGCTATCTCCAGAGATGGTTTCAGCTGAGACGCTTGCTGGTGATGCAATTACTGCACGCTTAACGCACGCTCCTGGTAATGGTGCTGCGATTGGCGGCCTAAAAGTGACGACTGAAAACGGTTGGTTTGCTGCTCGTCCATCAGGAACTGAAGACATCTATAAGATCTACTGTGAAAGCTTTAAAGGGGAAGAGCACTTAAAAGCAATCGAAGCAGAAGCGCAAGAGATTGTTAATCAAGTATTTGCAGCCGCTGGCCTATAATCGAATCTCGATTACTAGAGTCTCAAGGTAAATAGTGAAAGGGTTGATGTGAAAGCATCAGCCCTTTTTTATCAGTTTGTGGGTAAAGCGGCCAAGGCTAAGTAGTTTAATCGCTAAGCAACTGAATAGATTATCCGTGTGGCCAACTTTGTGGCATCACAAACCAAAACTGCCCTGATTTAGTTTGTCCATGAACGAAGCGATCACCAAACTCGGTGATAGGCTCGCAGGTGAAATCATCAGTGCCCGCTGCCCATTGCTCTTTGGTGAGAGGGTAGAGCACTTCGGTAATTAAATGAGCTTGGTTTTGATAGCACCAAAAACCGTTTACTTGGCTTGAATTAATGTCATAGCCCAAACATTCAGTAGGTACTTTTTGATCTAAGAAGGGGTTGGTATATAGGCGACCCTGCATGAGGAGGTGCTTTGAGTCGACATCAACCTTTGGATACTGTTCAATAAAGGCGGCTGAAGATGACATACCAAGTTGGTGGCTTAGCATCCTATCGAGCTTCTTATCCAATTGATCATGAGAGTTTGGCCCAAACCATGTTTGTTCATGGAGCAGATAAAACTTAATCGCCACTTCCCAATGTTGCAGCTTTTGGGTGCTCTCTTCTTCAAGAATAAAGTCGATAGCACCTAGCGTTCTACCATCCACATTAATCTGAATCTCATCGTGCTTAATCGAATAATCAGGTGAAGCTTCGACAACTTGTTCACATAGATGTTGGTAGAGGAAACCTAATCTAGGGTTTCCATTATAAGTATGTGATGAGTCGATGGCATGGTGGCTAGAGAATGCACTGAGATCCGAAATCGGTGGCTTGATTTCTAGTAATGGCGGTGAGTCGATGACCCATTGGTAAAAACGTTGCAGTGCTGTCATCTGTTCCTCATAAACTTCAATCATCTGCTTTTCATCAACAGATCCGTTTTTCATAAACGTAGCTCTATATAAACATGGCCCTGGGGCTTTCGACATTCTACCCGTAAATTGATATAACGACGTTATTATAAAGGTAAGCTGGAAATAAAAATGAATAACTTACAATTAGAAAAGCTTCTTAACGAAAAACTGCAGCCACAGCAGATTAAAGATTACTGCCCGAATGGTTTGCAGGTTGAAGGTGCGCCAGAAGTAAAGCGTATCGTTACTGGTGTGACAGCTTCTCAAGCCTTGATTGATAAAGCGGTAGAACTGAACGCAGACGCTTTATTAGTGCATCATGGCTTCTTCTGGAAAGGTGAATCAGAAGCAATTCGTGGCATGAAGGGTAAGCGCATTCGTACCCTGATTAAAAATGACATCAACCTTTTGGGTTACCATTTACCACTTGATATCCACCCTGAGCTTGGTAACAACGCCAAGCTTGCTGAGTTGCTTGATATTGAAGTAGAAGGTGGCTTGGAAGGGCACCCACAATCGGTTGCGATGTTCGGCAAGTTGAGTGCGCCAATGACAGGTGCAGAGTTCGCAGAAAAGGTTGGCCAAGCTTTGAATCGCAAGCCATTACACATTGCCCCGGAAAACCAAGACAAAATGATTACGACTGTCGGTTGGTGCACCGGTGGTGGTCAAGATTACATTGAGTTAGCGGCTTCTCAAGGTATTGATGCATTTATCTCTGGTGAAATTTCAGAGCGCACTACTTACTCAGCACGTGAGCAAGATATCCATTACTTTGCGGCAGGCCACCACGCGACTGAGCGCTACGGTGTAAAAGCGTTAGGTGAATGGTTAGCGAAAGAACATGGCTTGGATGTTGAGTTTATTGATATCGATAATCCGGTTTAAGAACAGATGCGAGATGAGGGGTACGAGTCGAGTGTATGCGTCATTCCCTAGAATTGAGCTGGTAACCTGTAGAGTTTATCTGCTCGCTTAAAGAGATCCCTAACTCGCTCGTCCCTTACATTTGAGGATGACAGAGTTGAGAGCATATAAAAGAAAAGGGTTGATGTTAATACATCAACCCTTTCTGATTTTAATCGATTAGAAAAGTCTAAACCTTACTATTCGCGCTCGTGTAGAGCTTGGAAATCACGCTGTTCTTCACCAGTGTACAACTGACGAGGACGACCGATACGGTTCGTCGGGTCGCTGTGCATTTCGTTCCAGTGTGCAATCCAACCGATAGTACGAGACATCGCGAAGATTACTGTGAACATTGATACTGGAATGCCGATCGCTTTCAGAATGATACCAGAGTAGAAATCTACGTTCGGGTATAGCTTCTTCGATACAAAGTACTCATCAGAAAGAGCGATGCGCTCAAGTTCCATTGCTACGTCAAGTAGTGGGTCTTGAATGTTCAGTTCTTTAAGTACTTCGTGGCACGCTTCGCGCATTACCGTTGCACGTGGATCGTAGTTCTTGTAAACACGGTGACCGAAGCCCATTAAACGGAATGGATCATCTTTGTCTTTTGCTTTTGCGACGTACTCTTCAATGTTGTCTACGCTACCGATCTCTTCAAGCATCATTAGACAAGCTTCGTTAGCACCGCCGTGAGCCGGACCCCACAAAGAAGCGATACCAGCAGCAATACAAGCAAATGGGTTTGCGCCCGAAGAGCCAGCTAAACGAACTGTTGACGTTGAAGCATTTTGTTCGTGATCTGCGTGTAACGTAAAGATTTTGTCCATAGCGCGAGCAACAACAGGGTTCACTTCATATTCTTCACATGGATTCGCATACATCATGTGCAGGAAGTTTTCTGCGTAGCCTAGGTCATTGCGTGGGTAGATAAACGGTTGACCGATAGAATATTTGTAACACATTGCAGCCAGTGTTGGCATTTTTGAAATTAGGCGGTATGCCGCAATTTCACGGTGTGTGTCGTTATTAACATCTAATGAATCATGATAGAACGCAGCAAGCGCACCTACCACACCACACATAACAGCCATTGGGTGAGCATCACGGCGGAAACCGTGGAAGAAACTAGCAATTTGCTCATGAACCATGGTGTGACGCGTGACAGTCGTCTTGAACTCTTCGTATTGAGCTCGAGAAGGAGCTTCGCCGTATAAAAGAATGTAACAAACTTCTAAGTAATCAGCGTTATTGGCCAGTTGATCAATTGGATAACCACGGTGTAGAAGGATACCTTTTCCACCGTCAATATAAGTGATTTGCGATTCACAAGATGCAGTGGCAAGAAAACCAGGATCAAAAGTGAAAAAACCATTAGAACCCAGTGTACGAACGTCGATGACTGGAGTACCAAGTACACCTTCTGTAATCGGCAATTCGATCGGCGCTTGACCTTCAATATGAAGGGTAGCTTTCTTATCCGCCATAACAATCTCCTTTGTTATTATTAATCCGTCCAGGATGTTTATGTGCCATTTTTTTACTGGTCTTACGTCAGAAAGTCAATTTTTCTGCAGCTTTGTGTGCACTTGTTAGTGTTTTTTACATTAAATTCGTTAAAAGTCTGTGCTGTGTAGCATTATTTGTTGCATCAATTGTATTAGAATGTTGCCAGCCGTATAGTGGCGCTGAAAAGTTTGGTTAAAACCTTATAAATGCAAGGCTAAGAAGAAATGTGAGGTGTCTTCGGAAACCTAGTTATTAACAATTACTTTACAATTATCTAAGGCTCAACCTATGTTATTTGTTAAGTTAATGTTAAATTTTGAGGGTTTGCAATCAAATTTTGTCCATAACAATACATAAGGTTATTTAATGACCATCATGCTCAATGGAGCTGAGTGAGCGAGCCCGTGAAAGAAAGAAAGACAAGACCTGTTAATTTAGATTTACAGACCATCCACTTTCCTATCACAGCAATAGCTTCCATCCTACACCGTGTGTCTGGGGTGATTACTTTTGTTGCGATCGGAATTCTGCTTTGGTTACTATCCATTTCCCTCTCTTCCCCTGTAGGCTTTATGGAAGCTAGCGACATTGTCGACGGTTTCTTCGTGAAGTTTATTCTGTGGGGCATTTTAACCGCTTTGGCTTACCACATTGCTGGTGGTATTCGTCACCTTCTTATGGACCTTGGTCACTTTGAAGAGCTGGAATCTGGCGCTAAGAGCGCTAAGGTTGCATTCGCAGCAACAGCGGTATTGTCTCTACTAGCGGGGATCTTAGTATGGTAAACAACGTTTCTACTTTTGGTCGTAATGGTGTGCATGATTATCTATTGATTCGTGCAACAGCCATTATTATGACGCTTTACACTATCTACCTAGTGAGCTTCTGTGCTTTCTCAGGTGATATTTCTTACGCATCTTGGACGCAATTCTTTGGTGGTACCTTCACTAAAGTCTTCACCATGTTAGCGCTTACTTCAATTTTGGTTCACGCGTGGATCGGCTTGTGGCAAGTACTAACTGACTACATCAAATGTGCAAAATTGCGCGTTGGTCTTCAAGTCGGTGTTGTTGCGGTTCTTCTAGGATATTTCTTCTCTGGTCTGTTTATTTTGTGGGGTGCGTAAGTGACTATTCCTGTTCGTGAGTTTGATGCCGTAGTTATCGGAGCTGGTGGTGCTGGTATGCGTGCCGCACTGCAAATTTCAGAGCAAGGCCTATCTTGTGCATTGCTTTCTAAAGTTTTCCCAACTCGTTCTCATACTGTATCTGCGCAAGGTGGTATCACCGTTGCTCTTGGTAATGCGCATGAAGATCACTGGGAACAACACATGTACGATACGGTAAAAGGTTCCGATTACATCGGCGACCAAGATGCTATCGAATACATGTGTAAAAATGGCCCTGAATCAGTTATTGAACTTGAAAAGATGGGCTTACCATTTTCTCGTTTTGATAACGGCACTATCTACCAACGTCCTTTTGGTGGCCAATCGAAAAACTTTGGTGGTGAGCAAGCGGCTCGTACCGCAGCTGCGGCCGACCGCACTGGTCACGCACTGCTGCACACGCTTTACCAGCAAAACATCAAGCATAAAACTACTGTGTTCTCTGAGTGGTATGCACTGGATCTTGTTAAAAACGAAGATGGTGCAATCTTAGGTACTACCGCGCTTTGTATGGAGACGGGTGAGGTTTGCTACTTCAAAGCGAAGGCAACAATCCTTGCTACTGGTGGTGCTGGTCGTATTTACGCATCAACAACCAATGCTCACATTAACACTGGTGACGGTGTTGGCATGGCGATTCGTGCTGGCGTTCCAATGCAAGACATCGAAATGTGGCAGTTCCACCCAACGGGTATCGCTGGCGCAGGTGTTTTGGTAACAGAAGGTTGTCGTGGTGAAGGTGGTTACCTTCTCAATAAAGACGGCGAGCGCTTCATGGAACGTTATGCTCCGAATGCTAAAGATTTAGCAGGTCGTGATGTTGTAGCTCGTTCGATGATGGTTGAGATTCGTGAAGGTCGTGGTTGTGATGGTCCATGGGGTCCACACATCAAGCTGAAACTTGATCACCTAGGTAAAGAGACGCTTGAATCTCGTCTACCGGGTGTATGTGAGCTTTCTCGTACCTTCGCTCACGTTGATCCTGTTAAAGAACCAATTCCTGTAATCCCAACGTGTCACTACATGATGGGTGGTGTTCCAACGCAAGTTTCTGGTCAAGCTATTAAGCAAACCGAAGATGGCAACGATGTTGAAATTCAAGGTCTGTTTGCTTGTGGTGAAATCGCATCAGTATCAGTGCACGGTGCAAACCGTCTAGGTGGTAACTCACTACTTGATTTGGTGGTATTTGGTCGTGCGACAGGTTTACACCTAGGTGAGACTTTGAACAAGCAAGCTGAAGCAAAACCTGCAACTGAAGCCGACATTGAACGTTCACTAGAGCGCTACAATCGTTGGGAAAACAGTACCGACGGTGAAGATCCTGCGGTAATTCGTAAAGATCTTCAGCAATGTATGCAGAACAACTTCTCAGTATTCCGTGAAGGCAAAGCAATGGCTGAAGGCCTAGAAGATCTTAAAGCGATTCGCGAGCGTCTGAAGAATGCACACCTTTCAGACAAGTCGACAGAGTTCAACACGCAACGTATTGAGTGTTTAGAGCTTGAAAACTTGATGGAAACAGCATTCGCAACCGCGGTTGCAGCAAACTTCCGTACAGAGAGTCGTGGAGCGCATGCTCGTTTCGACTTCCCAGATCGTGATGATGAGCAATGGCTATGCCATTCACTGTACAACCCTGAATCAGAAAGTATGACTAAGCGTGGCGTGAACATGGAACCTATCCATCGTGAAGCATTCCCGCCGAAAGCACGTACGTACTAAGGAGATATGACCATGAAACTGAATTTCTCTTTATACCGTTACAACCCAGATGTGGACCAGAAGCCTTACATGAAAGAGTACACCCTAGAGGTGGAAGAAGGTTCTGACATGATGCTTTTGGACGCGCTTATTCTTTTGAAAGAGCAAGATCCAACGATTTCATTCCGTCGCTCATGCCGTGAAGGTGTATGTGGTTCTGATGGTTTGAACATGAATGGTAAAAACGGATTGGCGTGTATCACGCCACTGTCTGCACTTTCTGGCCAAGATAAGATCGTAATCCGCCCACTTCCAGGTTTGCCTGTTGTGCGTGATTTAATCGTAGACATGACTCAGTTCTACGATAACTACGAAAAAGTTAAGCCGTTCTTAGTGTCTGATGGCAATGTGCCACCGGCTCGTGAAAACCTACAAAGCCCTGATGAGCGTGCTCATTTAGATGGTTTGTATGAATGTATTATGTGTGCATGTTGTACGACTTCATGCCCATCATTCTGGTGGAATCCAGATAAGTTCATCGGACCAGCTGGCCTACTTGCAGCATACCGTTGGCTAATAGATAGCCGAGATACGGCGACAGACGAACGTCTGTCCGATCTTGATGATGCATTTAGCGTTTTTCGTTGCCATGGCATCATGAATTGTGTAAGTGTTTGTCCTAAGGGATTAAATCCGACGAAAGCGATTGGTCACATTAAGACCATGCTCGTGAATCGTTCGGTTTAAGTTATATAAAAATTGCCGCCCTAGAAGTTTTGGGGCGGCCTTTTAATAGCTCGGCATAGACCGCAGCAAACGTGAAAACTACTGGTTAAGGGAAAATATGCACAACGGCGTGATGAAGGCATGGCTCGAGTCTTCACACTTGGCTGGCGCCAATGCAACGTACGTAGAAGAACTCTATGAACTGTATCTAAGTGACCCAGATTCGGTAAGTGACGAATGGAGAAATGTTTTTGAAGAACTGCCTGTGCAAGCTTCAGAGACAGTGGAACAACCACACTCTCGTGTTCGTGAATACTTCCGTCGACTCGCTCAAGAAACAAAGCATTACAGTGTCCAAGTTAGTGATCCAGATGTCGATGCGAAACAAGTAAAGGTTCTGCAACTTATTAATGCCTATCGATTCCGAGGGCATCAAGCAGCAAATCTAGACCCCCTAGGTTTATGGAAAAGAGCGACAGTTGATGAACTGGACCCTTCTTTTCACACTCTTACCGAAGATGACCTCAATGAGACGTTTAACGTCGGCTCTTACGCGATTGGCCAAGAGACGATGGTGCTTAAAGATCTCTACAAATCTCTAAAGCAGACTTATTGTGGCTCTATTGGTGCAGAATACATGCACATGACAAATACAGAGCAAAAGCGTTGGATTCAACAACGTTTAGAGTCTGTATCTGGTCAACCCTCTTTCAATAAAGAAGAAAAGCAAGCTTTCCTAGAAGAGCTAACTGCGGCTGAAGGTCTTGAGCGCTATCTTGGTGCGAAATTCCCAGGCGCAAAACGCTTCTCCTTGGAAGGTGGTGATGCGCTTATCCCAATGACGAAAGAAATTATTCGTCATGCTGGCGGACAAGGCATGCGTGAAGTTGTTGTTGGTATGGCTCACCGTGGTCGTCTAAACATGCTGGTCAATGTGCTTGGTAAAAAGCCACAAGACCTGTTTGACGAATTTGCGGGCAAGCACAGCGATGATTCATGGGGTACTGGTGATGTGAAATACCACCAAGGTTTTTCTGCGGATTTCGCAACCCCAGGCGGCAACGTTCACTTAGCACTTGCATTTAACCCATCTCACTTAGAAATCGTAAACCCGGTAGTTATCGGTTCAGTACGTGCTCGACAAGATCGTCTAGACGATAAAGACGGCAGCCGTGTACTTCCAATTACTATCCATGGTGATTCAGCTATCGCTGGTCAGGGTGTAGTGCAAGAGACGTTTAACATGTCTCAAGCGCGTGGTTTCTGCGTCGGTGGTACGGTTCGTATCGTTGTAAACAACCAAGTTGGTTTTACAACGTCTAACCCTCGCGATACACGTTCTACGATGTACTGTACAGATATCGCGAAGATGGTTCAGGCTCCAATTTTCCACGTTAATTCTGATGATCCAGAAGCGGTTGCGTTCGTAGCGCGTCTTGCATTGGATTACCGTAATACCTTTAAGCGTGATGTTGTTATTGATTTGGTTTGTTACCGTCGCCACGGTCACAACGAAGCCGATGAGCCGAATGCAACACAGCCTTTGATGTACCAAAAAATCAAGAAGCATCCAACACCACGTAAGCTTTACGCTGACGTGCTAATGGAGCGTGGTGAGTTTGGTATTGATACAGCAACTCAGCTAGTTAACGAATATCGTGATGCACTTGATCACGGTGAAGTTGTGGTTAAAGAGTGGCGCCCAATGGCACTTCACTCTGTGGACTGGTCGCCTTATCTAGGTCACGACTGGAACATCGAGTGGGACAATAAGATTGATATCGAGCGCCTGAAAGAGCTTGGTACTAAACTTTGCCAATACCCAGACAGCCACAAGTTGCAAAGCCGAGTCAATAAACTGTACAACGATCGAACTGCCATGGTAAATGGTGAGAAACAAGTCGATTGGGGTATGGCTGAAACTCTGGCTTACGCAACACTGGTTGATGACGGTAAGCGTATTCGTATCTCTGGCCAAGATTCTGGTCGTGGTACGTTCTTCCACCGTCACTCAGTACTGCACAACCAATCAGATGCAAGCACGTATGTTCCTCTAGCGAACATTCATGATAAACAAGGGCCATTCCAAGTGTTTGACTCGGTATTGTCTGAAGAAGCGGTACTGGCATTTGAGTATGGTTACGCAACAGCAGAGCCAAGCGGTCTAACCCTTTGGGAAGCACAATTTGGTGACTTCGCAAACGGTGCACAAGTTGTTATCGACCAATTTATTTCGTCAGGTGAGCAAAAGTGGGCACGTCTATGTGGTCTAACTATGCTGCTTCCTCACGGTTATGAAGGTCAAGGCCCAGAGCACTCTTCTGCACGTCTTGAGCGTTACCTTCAGTTATGTGCTGAACAAAACATGCAGGTTGTTGTTCCTTCAACACCGGCTCAGGTTTACCACATGATTCGTCGTCAGGTTGTTCGACCAATGCGTCGTCCTCTGATTGTAATGTCACCTAAGTCATTGCTTCGTCACCCTCTGTGTACTTCTTCTCTGGAAGATTTGGCTGAAGGTACGTTCCAACCAGCTATCGCAGAAATTGATGATCTGGCTCCTGAGAACGTAAAACGCGTCGTGTTCTGTTCAGGTAAGGTTTACTTTGACCTACTTGACCAAAGACGTAAGAACGAGCAAGACGATGTCGCTATTGTACGTATTGAGCAACTTTACCCGTTCCCTTACGAGGACGTGAGAGCTGCAATTGCACAGTACACAAATGTAGTCGATTACGTTTGGTGTCAAGAAGAACCACAAAACCAAGGTGCTTGGTACAGTAGCCAACATAATTTCCGAGCTGCTATCCCAGTGGGTGCTGATATTCAATACGCAGGTCGCCCTGCATCAGCATCACCAGCTGTTGGCTATATGTCGGTACACTTGAAACAACAAAAAGCGTTAGTTGACGACGCTTTGACCCTACTTAAGAACTAGAAGTAAAAGGAAAATACGCACATGACAATTGAAATTCTGGTTCCAGATTTACCTGAATCTGTGGCTGATGCAACAGTTGCTACTTGGCACAAAAAACCGGGCGAAGCGGTTGCACGTGATGAAGTCATTGTAGATATCGAAACAGATAAAGTAGTTCTAGAAGTACCAGCTCCTGAAGCGGGTGTTCTGGAAGCTATCATCGAAGAAGAAGGTGCTACGGTACTTTCTAAACAGCTTCTGGCTAAAATCAAGCCGGGTGCTGTCGCTGGTGAACCAACGAAAGACACGACTGAAGATACAGAAGCTTCTCCTGATAAGCGCCACAAAGCGGCTCTTACAGAAGAGAGCAACGAAGCACTAAGCCCAGCTGTTCGTCGCTTGCTTGCAGAGCACAACCTACAACCAGCTGACGTTAAAGGCACTGGTGTTGGTGGCCGTATTACTCGTGAAGACATCGACGCACATCTAGCAGCAGCGAAAGCGGCTCCGGCAGCAGCATCTGCACCAGCAGTTGAAGCGCCAGCAGCAGCTCGTAGCCAGAAACGCGTACCTATGACTCGCCTACGTAAGACAGTTGCAAACCGTCTTCTAGAAGCGAAGAACAGCACAGCAATGCTGACTACTTTCAACGAAGTGAACATGAAGCCAATCATGGACCTTCGTAAGCAGTACAAAGACCAATTCGAGAAGCGTCACGACACGCGTCTGGGCTTCATGTCTTTCTATGTGAAAGCAGTAACAGAAGCGCTAAAACGTTTCCCAGAAGTGAACGCTTCTATTGATGGTACAGATATCGTTTACCACAACTACTTCGACATCAGCATGGCAGTATCAACGCCACGTGGTCTAGTCACTCCAGTACTGAAAGACTGTGACACACTAGGTTTCGCTGATATCGAAAAAGGCATCAAAGAGCTAGCAATCAAAGGCCGTGACGGCAAGCTAACTGTTGACGAGCTGATGGGCGGTAACTTCACTATCACAAACGGTGGTGTATTTGGTTCTCTAATGTCTACGCCAATCATCAACCCGCCTCAAGCGGCAATCCTGGGTATGCACAAAATCCAAGATCGTCCAATGGCTGTTGATGGCAAGGTAGAGATTCTACCAATGATGTACCTAGCGCTTTCTTACGACCACCGTCTAATCGATGGCCGTGAATCAGTTGGTTTCCTAGTGACCATCAAAGAGCTTCTAGAAGATCCTGCACGTCTGCTATTAGACGTTTAGTATCGCTAAAACGTCTAGTTAGCCCAGTTAGCTAGACGTAAAAAGTTTCAAAGGCTAGGCTGCTCAACGTCTGGCCTTCAATTGAACTGTAAAGCCATTAGAAAATGGACAGCAGTTGATTTGAGAAGACCCTACAGACGTACCACAGGAAACTGTGTCGTTATGGAAATAATAATCCCTTAAGGGAAAATAAACGGAATATCAAAATGAATTTGCATGAATACCAAGCCAAACAGCTGTTTGCAGAATTCGGTTTGCCTGTACCAGAAGGTTTCGCATGTGATACTGCACAAGAAGCTTTCGAAGCTGCAGGTCGTATCAGTACAGCCAAGAAAGTCGTTAAGTGTCAAGTACACGCTGGTGGTCGCGGTAAAGCGGGCGGCGTAGAGCTACATGACACTAAAGAAGGCGTTAAAGAGTTTGCACAAAAGTGGCTAGGAAAAAACCTAGTGACTTACCAAACAGACGCTAATGGTCAGCCTGTAACTAAGATCCTAGTTGAAGAAGCATCAAACATTGCTAACGAACTTTACCTAGGTGCTGTTGTTGACCGCGCAACGCGTAAAATTGTATTCATGGCGTCAACTGAAGGCGGTGTGGACATTGAGAAAATCGCTGAAGAAACTCCAGAGTTGATTCACCAATCAGCGATCGATCCTCTAGTGGGCCCTCAAGCTTACCAAGGCCGTGAACTTGCGTTCAAACTTGGTCTAGTTGGCGATCAAATTAAACAGTTCGTTAAGATCTTCATGGGTCTTGGCCAAATGTTCTCTCAGTACGACCTAGCTCTACTAGAAATCAACCCGCTTGTCATTACTGGCGAAGGTAACCTGCTTTGTCTAGACGGCAAGATCAACATCGACTCAAACGCGATGTACCGTCAGCCTAAACTACGTGAAATGCACGATCCATCTCAAGAAGATGAGCGCGAAGCACACGCAGCACAGTGGGAACTGAACTACGTAGCACTAGATGGCAACGTTGGCTGTATGGTTAACGGTGCAGGCCTTGCGATGGGTACGATGGATATCGTAAACCTACACGGCGGCAAGCCAGCAAACTTCCTTGATGTAGGCGGCGGCGCGACAAAAGAACGTGTAGCTGAAGCATTCAAGATCATCCTTTCTGATGACAATGTTAAAGCAGTACTAGTAAACATCTTCGGTGGCATCGTTCGTTGTGACATGATCGCTGAAGGTATTATCGGTGCGGTTAAAGAAGTTGGCGTAACAGTTCCTGTAGTTGTTCGTCTAGAAGGTACCAACGCAGACCTAGGTCGCGAAGTACTTGCTAATTCTGATGTTGATATCATTGCAGCTGAATCTCTAACAGATGCTGCTCTGAAAGTAGTTGCTGCTGCGGAGGCTAAATAATGTCTGTATTAATTAACAAAGACACTAAAGTAATCTGTCAGGGTTTCACTGGCGGTCAAGGTACATTCCACTCAGACCAAGCTATCGCATACGGTACGCAAATGGTTGGTGGTGTTTCACCTGGTAAAGGTGGTCAAACTCACCTAGGCCTTCCAGTATTCAACACCGTACGTGAAGCTGTAGAAGTAACTGGCGCAACAGCAACCGTTATCTACGTACCAGCTCCTTTCTGTAAAGATGCAATCCTAGAAGCGATTGATGCAGGTATCGAACTGATCGTAACGATCACTGAAGGTATCCCTACAACAGATATGATCGACGTTAAAGTGAAGCTAGAAGAAACTGGCGTTCGCATGATCGGTCCTAACTGTCCAGGTCTTATCACTCCAGATGAGTGTAAGATTGGTATCATGCCTGGTCATATTCACAAGAAGGGTAAAGTAGGTATCGTATCTCGTTCAGGTACTCTGACATACGAAGCAGTTAAGCAAACAACAGATGAAGGCTTTGGTCAGTCTACATGTGTTGGTATCGGTGGTGACCCAATCCCAGGTTCAAACTTCATAGATATCCTAAAACTTTTCCAAGAAGACCCTGAGACAGAAGCAATCGTAATGATTGGTGAGATCGGTGGTACAGCGGAAGAAGAAGCGGCTGAGTTCATCAAAGCAAACGTAACTAAGCCAGTTGTTTCTTACATCGCTGGTGTTACTGCTCCTCCAGGTAAACGTATGGGCCACGCAGGCGCAATCATCTCTGGCGGTAAAGGTACTGCTGAAGATAAATTCGCGGCACTAGAAGCAGCCGGCGTTAAGACAGTTAAGTCTCTTGCTGACATCGGTAAAGGCCTACGTGAAATCACGGGTTGGTAATCAGCTGGCTTTTATCGATTGAGATAGAAGCTAACTGAGCGATATAAAAAAGGCTTGGTCACTGACCAAGCCTTTTTTGTATGTTTTCAATGATACGAGATACGAGTCGTATGACTACGCTCGGGTCTTCACCATTTGAGATAGCATAAACATCGCAGCCGCACTGATAACCACAGACGGACCAGCAGGCGTGTCATAGAACCAAGACAAGCTTAATCCACCGAATACAGCGATAGAACCAATAATCGATGCGAGGAATGCCATCTGCTCAGGGGTATTGGAGAACTTCCTTGCCGTTGCCGCAGGAATAATCAATAGCGATGTCATGATTAATGCACCCACAAACTTCATACCGACAGCAATCACGATACCAACAAGCAGCATCAAAATCAGACGCATTAAATCAATGTTGATACCGTCAACCGCTGCGAGATCTTCGTTAACTGTCGTCGACAATAGTGGTCGCCAAAAGATAGCAAGTACCACTCCAATCACGGCAGCACCCGCATAGATAAATACTAAGTCGGTCGGAGACACTGCAAGCAAGTCACCAAATAGGTAGCTCATTAGGTCAACACGAACGTTATCTAAGAAACTCACGGCGACAAGACCCAAAGACAGAGCGCTGTGCGCCAAAATACCGAGTAGGGTATCGGTCGCGACAAGCTTTTGCTTTTGTAACGTAACCAGCAACACCGCTAGCATCAAACAACAAATCAGTAGCGCGAAATACAAGTTAATGTTGAACAGGAAGCCAAGCGCTAAGCCCATTAGAGAGGCGTGTGCAAGGGTGTCACCAAAGTAAGCCATCTTGCGCCACACCACGAACGAACCCAATGGGCCAGCAATAAGAGCAATGCCTAAGCCTGCAAGAATAGAAGGTAGAAGAAACTCAAGCATTAGTGGTGATGTCCGTGTTTATGGTTGGAGCAGTCGTGCACATCCCCTGAAACTGGCTGGCCTGCCAAGTCATGGTGATGGTGGTCATGTTGGTGGTGGTAGAAAGCCAAGCTTTCTTGAACCGCAGTACCAAACAGCGCGATATAAGAAGGGTGGTGCTTGATATCAGCCGGTGCACCAGAGCAACAGATGTGGTGATGCAAACAGATCACATCGTCTGTTTTTGCCATCACTAAATGCAAGTCGTGTGAAACCATAAACACAGCGCAACCAAAGCGGTGACGGATGGAATCGATCAGATCGTAAAGGTCGATTTGGCCCTGTACATCAACACCTTGTGCGGGTTCATCAAGAACGAGCAGATCGGGTCTTTTCAATAGAGAGCGAGCGATCAGCACGCGTTGGTTTTCGCCACCAGACAGTTGGTGCATGTTACTTTTCATCAGATGTTCAGCGCCCACTAGCATCAAAGATTCTAGAATTTCTTGCTTGCTGAATTTTCCGGTGAGCTTAAGAAAACGCTCTACATTAAGAGGCAGAGAGTCGTTCAGCTTTAGCTTTTGAGGAACATAACCAATTTTTAGTTTTTTTGATTTGGTGATCTTTCCGGAATATTTGTTCTGGAGCCCTAGTAGTACCTTAACTAAGGTTGATTTTCCCGCGCCATTTGGCCCAATTAGGGTGGTGATTCTGCCGCGCTCTAAATTTAGAGAGATGTTATCTAGAACTTTTCGACCGTCAAATTCGACGCTCACAGAATCTAGTTGGATTAAGTTATCCATGAATAGAACTCATTTGCAATTCGCTAATGTTATAATGTAACATTTACCTCAAGCCTAAGCTACTTTTCTATTAACGAGGAATTATGTCACGTTCATCTTTTATACTTGCTACTTTGCTTTTAGCGCCAAGTGTTGCAAGTGCCAATACTATTCTAACAAGCTTCAAACCAATTCAAATGATTGTGACAGAATTAACGCAGGGCGTTAGTGAGCCGGATGTGTTGATGAACAGCAATGCTTCGCCGCACGATTATGCGCTTAAGCCATCAGATGTCAAAAAAGTTCATAGTGCCGATATGGTGATCTGGTTTGGCCCTGACCTAGAAGCTTTTTTGACCAAGGTGATTGGTTCTAAAGAAAACGTTATCAAGATCAGTGAGATTCCGGGGATTAACTTGAAAGAGTTTGGACATGAAGACCACGATGCTCATGAAGGGCACAACCATGGTAGCCATGACCCGCATTTTTGGTTGGGTATCGATCAAGTTGAGGTTGCGGCAAAATATATCTCAGCTAAGCTAATTGAATCAGACCCTGATAACGCCATGGCGTATCAAGAGAACCTAGATTCATTCTTGATTGCTCTAAAAGAGAAAAAGCAGTCGATTCATGAACAACTTGCGCCAGTGAAAGACAAAGGTTACTACGTATTCCATGATGCGTATGGCTATTTCGAACAAAAGTTTGAGTTGAATAATTTAGGTCACTTTACGGTAAGCCCTGAGCGTAAACCTGGCGCAAAAAGTCTAATCGCTATCAAGAAGACCTTGGTGCGTGAAAATGTTCAATGCGTATTTTCAGAGCCTCAATTTACACCAGCAGTGATTGAATCGGTGACTCGTGGAAGTAACGCTAAACAAGGACAACTTGATCCTGTCGGTTCGCAGGTTGAAGTCAAGAGTGGAAGCTATTTTGATTTTCTTCAGCAGCTTACAGATAGTTACGCAAGTTGCTTGAGTGGAATGTAATCAATATCGAGTATTCTTTACGACACTTTGCCCTCGTTAATTGATGAATCATGCCGCTTTTTGCGGCATTTTCGTGACCGCTAAGATAAAACCTTCCAACAAATACCAAACCCCCTTTCTCCTTTGTCAATTTCAGCTAAAATAGAAAGATAATAATAAGCACAAAAAAACTCACTATTTGGTTAATCAGCAACAAGCGTTGTGAGAACCAATATTTCATGCGTTGTTGCTGTTCAGGATTAAAAGTTGTATCGAATTATTTTCAAAATGTTCATCTTAATGAGCATTTCATTTAGCGTTCTTGCGGTAAATACATCACCCTCCGTTTTCTACCCTTTGCCCGTTCAAGCACAAGGGAACTTCCTTGCGGCAAAAAATCTGTACTTAGGTGAAGGTGGCGGACTCTGGGTTCATGATGTGCATGGAAAAATACTTTTTTATGATGGCAGAACCCTATTCCCTCGAAAAGGTAGCCTTTTGCAATTTTCTTCAGAGAAAGTCGCGTTTCTTAACGATGAATTTTGGACTTTCTTTGATAATGAGGTGTACCGACATAGCCCAGGAATCGGCAACGCACTTGCATTTAGCCTAAGCCCGGGGGCTGAGATCGCGAATATCGGTGCTTCCGGTGATTATATTTGGGTTACAGATGGCAGTAATTTCTATACGTACAATACTCAATCTTTAGAATTTAGCACTTACTCGCTTCTAAAATTGTATCGGCACAACAATAGCAGCGATATTACGATTAACGATGCTGAGCGGGTGCTGTCAAAATGGGTGCTAGCGACCAGTTCCGGAGTGTACCTTTCTGATAGCCAAGAATTTACTCATATCGGTGCATCAGAAAAAAATCATATAGAGACGCTGTATTTTTCGATGGCAAGACGTGAGTTAGTCATTGGCACATTGAATGGTGCAGTGATTATAGATCTTGCAAATCCTAAGAAAGAAAGGTGGGTGCGTGGTTCGCATGTTCTTTCTCTCGCTGAAACAACCGATCAATACTGGATTGGGACTGAGCATGGTCTTATCAGCTACAATTTTATTACGGGGCAAATTACACGATTTGAACAAGCCGATAATCAAGACTTTTCGTTACCGGGTGAAAAAATATATTCGTTAATTAACGACCATGCTGGTGGAATGTGGGTCGCGACCAATAACGGAATTCGATACTTTTCACTGTTCAGCAGGACATTCTCAAGAACGCCATTAACGGGAATGGGGATGCACTCGAGTAGTGTGGTGATAAACAAAGTACAGCTTGTTCGCGATCAACTATCTTGGGTTGCTTCTTCCAGAGGTCTCTATTTGGTTGATTCTCAAAGTGAAGATAACCCCGTTCGTGTTTACTCTAACCCGGTACAGGACTTTGAGATCTTTGATTCTTCAATTTGGTTGGCGACTGCAGAAGGTATTATTAGTTTCAACACTGATACGTTAGAGGCTGAAAAGGTCGATCTACCAAGAGCGATTGAAGGTGTACCCGTTGAAAACTTTGCACTTGAAGCGGATAACATGCTTTGGATGACCTCGGGACAAAACCTTTATTCGTTAGCTATCGAAACCAATAAGTTGACAAGTTATGGCACCGACTGGTTAGTTGATAAATTTTTGCCAGCAAAGATCACCGCTCTCAATATAGGTTTACAAGGTCGTATTTATGTTGGTACTGATCACGGATTCTACTCTTTTCTTGATGAGAGAATTAGCTTTAGTCGTTCAAGCGAGCGGCTTGGCAAAGTGGTCGATATTGAAAAAGCGAAAGATGGCTCCCAGTGGTTTGCGAGTAGCTACGGTGTGTATCGAATCTCTAATAACAGTTCTATTATTCAAGAGGTCACTCTTGTTGAGGAAAATATCAGTCCTAAATGTTTAATTAGCGATGATAATGGGATGTGGTTAGGCTCTTCGAAAGGTATTAGCTATTACGGATTGGATGGGCAACTGCATAAACATATCGGCTCACCATTTGGCTTGATCACCAATGAATTGGCTGCAGGTGCGTGTGCTCTGTTTTACAGCTCAGGTAGCCAGTCTACTAGGCTTATCTTTGGCTCAAGATATGGCGTGGTGAGTGCATTAGCTAATGAGCTATTGGTATCAACAACACCTCATAGCCGTGCATTGCTGAGCAAGATAAGTGTCGACCAGCAGATAGTATCACTTGGTGGTAAGACAGCTGATTTAGATGAAATTCCTTATGGCTCATCAATCGGTTTCAAGATTGGAATTTTACCAGCGACATACACGCCTGCAATGGAGTATCGACTAAGCGACAACGAACCTTGGAGTGAGTTTGAAGGGGGTTTACTAACACTCGATCACCTTCTTCCTGGGGACTATACGTTGGAAGTGAAACCCGTTAAGGACTCCCATTATCGCTTTACGTCAACGAACCAAAGCTTCTCTATTGCGGAACCTTGGTATCTGAGTAATTGGGCAGCAGCAAGCTCTCTTATATTACTTATCTGTGTAGTGACTGCTTTGGTTTTCTGGCGATCGCGTTACGTCACTTTCGCCAATAGGCACTTAAAGGCGCAAGTTGCATTAAAGACAGATCAACTGAGGCATCAAAGCCGAATACTACTAACGACTAATCAACAGCTTAAAAAACAGTTGTCAGTTAAGAATGCTCTTGTCACACATACTGCTAATGAACTCTCTTCTGAAGTTAATCATATCGCAGCTATGATCCCAAATTGGAATGATGAACAAGGTAAGTCGGCAATATTGATATTGAAAAATGGCTTGGCTCAGCTGAGTAACATGCCACAAGGGAAGGGAAAGGTTTGTTACGATATAATTTTAATCTTAGAAGCTGTACTCAAAGCTTGGCAGGACGATTTAGCCAAAGCCGGTATTGTACTGGATATTAAAGTTGACACTAAACAACGACATGTATCCTTGCTGTATTTTAATCTTGATATTATTTTCAACAGTCTAGTCGCTAGCATCATTAAGAGAAATTTTAAGTCACAGAGTATGGTGGTATTGGTTGAAGAGGTTAAAGAGCACCTTGTTGTGACGATTCGAGACCATGGGATGCCTTTCCCTAAATTGACTTCAAGCATTAATGACAATACTGGAAAGTCGACCGACCTAAACATCGAAAAGTTGCCATTGTTGATGAATCAGAGCGGTGGTGAACTGAATGCCTTTGTCTCGGACTCTCAAAATAAGGTTCAGCTTTCTTGGCCGATTGAATATCAAGTGTTAGATAATTTGGAAGCTAGCACAATTGAACAGATTGAGACCATTAAGCTTACCGTTTCAGCGACGGAGCAGCAAAAGTTAAGTGCTGAGCAAGAGTGGAAAAACAGAGTATCGCAGCTTGTTAGTGAAAACTACGCCGATGCAGAGTTCAGTACTGCAAATGCTGCTAAGTATTTGTTCATGTCAGAGAGAAGCTTACAGAGACGTTTTAAATCGGCTTACAATAAGACCTTTAAAGAGCATTTGAATGAAGTGCGTTTAGAGCATGCGTGCGAGCGGTTACTTGCGGGAGAGAGGATTTCAGACGTCGCGTTTGATTCTGGTTTCAATGACCCTTCCTATTTCAGTCAAAGGTTTAAACATCACTTTGGCATGTCGCCATCTAAGTTTGCTGAAAACAACGAAGAGCAGTGAACTGGGGACGTCCAGTTACAACATAGATAAAGATATTTTGAGCCTCGACATTCGTGTTGGGGCTTTTTTATGCTTCTACGAGATACGAGATACGAGATACGAGATACGAGATACGAGATACGAGATACGAGATACGAGATACGAGATATAACGATAGTTGGGAAATTTAAAAAGGTTTGTGGGTTAAAAAAAGGAAGAAAAAAAATATCGTGGTATAGCCGGGGGGACTATACCACGGGTGCCAATGACACCTTCGCTTGCTGCCGGAGTGATATGGCAAGCCACATCACCTCTGGAATAAAATTAAAGAGAAAGAGTTTCTCTTCGATGGAGTAACTATACGGGTAGCGACTTGTTTTTCTTATAAAATTAACGACAGATGACTGTAATAAAACCGACATTGTTATAAGCTATTGATTATTGGTGTTTTATTGTTTCCTGGTTGACATGTGCTAGTGAGGTAGTTCTCACTGATTATTAAAAGTGACGTTTTTGACGTAAACGTTTTTAACGAAATTTACGAGAGTGTATTTTCGAAAACATTGATTTCACACAATAGAATTGTGGTCATGTATGTGTATCATGCTCGTAATAACAATCTTTCTCATTATCAGTCACGAATTGGGTACTTATGAAACTCTCACAACTAGAGCAAGGCAAAGCGGCTTCTATTGTTGCACTAACAGGTTTAACACCAGAAGTTAGAAAAAAACTTATGGTCATGGGCATGTTGCCAAAAACCGAGGTGACTCTGATTCGCCGTGCACCTATGGGTGATCCGCTTCAAGTTGAAGTGAGAGGGGTTTCAATCGCCATTCGTGAAAGCATCGCAGAACAAATCGAGGTTATCTAAATGGATTATCAAGTTCTCACCGTTGGTAACCCGAATAGTGGTAAAACAACATTATTTAATGCACTGACTGGTGCTAAACAGCACGTTGGTAACTGGGTTGGTGTCACCGTAGAAAAGAAGACGGGTTTATACTCACACGCAGGTGATCAGTTCCAGCTTACCGACTTACCCGGTATTTACGCGCTAGACAGTGGTAATGATGCGAACAGCATCGATGAATCTATCGCGTCTCGCGCGGTGCTTACTCATCCGGCAGACGTAATCATTAATGTGGTAGATGCAAGCTGTCTGGAACGAAGCCTATACATGACATTACAACTGCGAGAATTGGGTCGCCCAATGATCGTTGTATTGAATAAAATGGACGTACTAAAGCGTGAGCGTCAGGTGATTAATCTTAAAGCACTTGAGAAAGAGCTTGGTTGTCCAGTATTAAGCTTGTCTGCAAACGACAAAGACCAAGTGGTTCGCTTTAAAGAGCGCCTACATAAATTGCTTGTTCAAGGTGTGAGCCTTGATCCTATCTCTATTGATTACGACGCAGCATTAGAAGCTCTTATCCCTTCTGTTGAATCACAATTTGATGATGCAGATGTTTCTCACCGAGCTCTGGCAATTCGTGCTTTAGAAAATGATTACTTGGTCTTGAATGGACTGGCTCCTCAAACTCGTACTCAAATTGATGGTGTACGTCTTGGTGCTGACTTTGATATCGACCTTGCAGTCGCTGACGCGAAATACACATTCTTACATGACCTTTGTAAACGTGTTCGTCGCAGCGAAGGCAAGCTAAGCCGCAACTTCACAGAAAAAGCAGACCAATTCATTTTGAATAAATGGGTCGGTATTCCTTTCTTCTTTGTGATCATGTACCTGATGTTCATGTTCTCTATCAATATCGGTAGTGCGTTTATCGACTTCTTTGATATTGGTGTTGGGGCAATATTGGTTGATGGTGGACATCACTTATTAGATGGTCACTTGCCTGTCTGGCTAGTCACTATATTGGCTGATGGTATCGGTGGTGGTATTCAAACCGTTGCGACCTTCATTCCGGTTATTGCAGCTCTTTATTTGTTCTTAGCAGTGCTTGAAAGCTCAGGCTACATGGCGCGTGCGGCATTTGTACTTGATAAAGTAATGCAGAAGATTGGTTTGCCGGGCAAAGCGTTTGTACCACTGGTGCTTGGTTTTGGCTGTAACGTACCTTCAATCATGGCAACTCGTACTCTTGACCAAGAACGCGAACGTAAACTGGCTGCATCAATGGCGCCGTTTATGTCATGTGGTGCTCGTCTACCTGTATACGCACTGTTCGCAGCTGCATTCTTCCCAGGTGCTGGACAAAACGTGGTATTCGCTCTGTACATCATGGGTATTGTTGCTTCTGTGTTTACGGGTCTGTTCCTTAAGAACACCATTTACCCAGGTAGCAGCGATAGCTTAGTAATGGAAATGCCAGATTACGAATTGCCGACCGTGCAGAACGTAATGCTTAAAACGTGGCAAAAACTGAAGCGTTTCGTACTTGGCGCGGGTAAAACAATCGTGATGGTTGTGGCTATTCTTAGCTTTCTAAACTCGCTAGGTATGGATGGCAGCTTTGGTAATGAAGACAGTGAAAGTTCTGTGCTATCTAAAGCGGCTCAAGTGGTAACTCCAGTGTTCCAACCGATTGGTATTACTGAAGAGAACTGGCCTGCAACGGTTGGTATCATTACTGGTATTTTTGCGAAAGAAGCTGTGGTTGGTACGCTAAATAGCTTATACACCACACCTTCTGATGAAGAAGCGGCTGAGTTTGATCTAGCGGCAAGTTTAGAAGAAGCTGTAATGACCATTCCTGAAAACCTTGCTGGTTTGAGCTATTCAGATCCATTAGGCATTGAAGTTGGTGACTTGTCTGACTCTAGTTCTGTGGCTGCTGATCAAGAGGTTGATACTTCGATCTTTGGTAACTTGAAAGATAAGTTTGTATCAGGCCACGCTGCGTTTGCTTACTTAATCCTAATCTTGCTTTACACACCTTGTGTGGCTGCGATGGGGGCTTATGTTCGTGAATTTGGTCAGACGTTTGCCCGCTTCATCGCAGTTTGGACAATGGCACTTGGTTACTTCGGTGCGACCTTCTATTACCAAGCAGCAAACTTCGCTGCTCATCCAATCAGCAGTGCGGTATGGATGGTGGCGATTGCTGGTGGCTTTGTACTGACCTATCGAGTCTTCAAGAAAGTCGGCAGTAAGCAGAAAGTATTAGAGGTACAAGTAGTATGATTTTAACTGAACTTCATCAATACATTGATAACGAAGGTGTTGCTGCTCGTAGTGAGCTTGCATCTAAGTTTGGGGTAAGTGAAGACGGTATCGATGCGATGCTGGGAGTGTGGGTCAAGAAAGGCAAGATATCTCGCTTGGTCGACACCAATAAGCATGGCCATACAACACGTATTCGCTACACCATCAGCAAACAAGATGGTTTGTCACTGAATGTGATGATGTAGTTCAGGTCTCATACTCTCGTTGAAAGCGACGAGATTAGACAATAAAAAAGCCGCTCACCTATTAGGTGAGCGGCTTTTTGTTATGTGTCTTTCCTGAACTGTCTTACTTTAAAGCGTAATGAGATGAACTCGAATTACGCTTTCTTGAAGATAGAGCTCAGCGATAAAACGTTTTGAATGCGAGTATGGATTGCGGCTTGTTCTTCTTCCGTACGCTGCTCACCTTTAGTGTTTCCCCATACTGGCCCTGGCCATGCGATGTCGTCTTTGAAACGTGCAATATGGTGAATGTGTAGTTGTGGCACCATGTTACCCAGCGCACCAAGGTTCAACTTGTCTGGTTGAAACGTAGCTTCTAATGCTTGGCTTACCGCTTGAGACTCAAGCAAGAACTGCTGTTGTTCTTTCATTGGCAGATGGTGCAACTCTTTTAGGTTGGCGCGTTTGGGTACCAAGATAACCCAAGGTACTGCACTGTCTTTGCTTAGCAGAGCCAAACTTAGTGGAAATTCGCCGATAAGCGTGGTGTCTTTTGCTAACTGTGGGTGAAGTTCAAAGCTCATTATTATTATCCATTTCGATTTCTTGAAGTCATACCAATCACAGTAAGCAAATAACCAGCTAGGATGATGAGTTATTTACTACGATTGGTATTAGTATACGTTAGATAAAACAAAAGGTTGATGCTCTCACATCAACCTTTGTATTTATTCATTGTAACCCTAAGGGAATTACATGCGCTCTAGAGTTTCGATGCCTAGAAGCGACAGACCTTGCTTGATAGTCTTCGCTGTTAGTGCAGCAAGCTTCAGGCGGCTCTGTTTAACGGTTTCATCTTCAGCCACAAGGATAGGGCATGCTTCGTAGAAGCTAGAGAATTGACCAGCAAGTTCGAACAGGTAGCTACACATGATGTGTGGTTGACCTTCACGAGCAACAGACTGTACCGCTTCTTCAAATTGTAGAAGTTTCGCGATAAGGGCTTTCTCTTTCTCTTCAGTGATTTTGATTTCACCTTCTAGAGAGTCCATAGAAATGCCTGCTTTAGCAAAGATTGAAGCGACACGAGTGTATGCGTACTGCATGTACGGTGCTGTGTTGCCTTCAAATGCCAGCATGTTTTCCCAGTCGAACACGTAATCAGTGGTACGGTGCTTAGAAAGGTCTGCGTATTTAACTGCTGCCATTGCTACTGTGTTCGCAATGGTTTTCTTCTCGTCTTCTGCTAGCTCAGGGTTTTTAGACTCAATCAGCTGAGTTGCACGTACTTCTGCTTCGTCCAGAAGGTCAGCAAGACGCACTGTACCGCCAGCACGAGTTTTAAATGGCTTACCATCTTTACCTAGCATCATGCCGAACGCGTGGTGCTCAAGAGATACAGACTCAGGAACATAACCCGCTTTACGAACGATAGTCCAAGCTTGCATTAGGTGTTGGTGCTGACGAGAGTCGATGAAGTAAAGTACGCGATCTGCGCCCAGTTCTTCAAAACGATATTTAGCACATGCAATATCGGTGGTGGTGTATAGGAAGCCACCGTCACGTTTTTGCACGATAACGCCCATAGGGTCGCCATCTTTGTTTTTGTATTCGTCTAGGAATACAACTTGTGCGCCGTCAGACTCTTTTGCTAGACCTTGTGTTTGTAGGTCAGAAACGATGTTTGAAAGCATATGGTTGTACATACTTTCACCCATCACATCATCACGTGTCAGTGATACGTTTAGGCGATCGTAGTTACGTTGGTTTTGAACCATAGTTACGTCAACCAGCTTTTTCCACATTTCAGCACAGTATGCGTCGCCGCCTTGCAGTTTCACTACGTAGCCACGTGCTTTTACTGCGAATTCTTCGTCTTCGTCGTAAAGCTTTTTAGATTCACGGTAGAACTGTTCAAGATCTGACAGTTCCATTGAAACTTCACCAGTTTCAGCTTGGATGCGCTCAAGGTTTGCGATAAGCATACCGAATTGAGTACCCCAGTCACCAATGTGGTTAGCACGGATAACTTTGTGACCTAAGAACTCAAGTGTACGAACAACAGCATCACCAATGATCGTTGAACGTAAGTGGCCTACGTGCATTTCTTTTGCAACGTTTGGAGCTGAGTAGTCAGCAACAATAGTTTGTGCTTCTGCGGCTGAAACACCAAGGCGAGAGTCAGCAAGCGCTGCGTCTGCTTGTTGTGCCAGGAACGTTTCATCTAGGAAGATGTTTAGGAAACCTGGACCTGCGATTTCAACTTTAGAAGCGATACCGTCTAGGTTTAGAACATCCAATACTTTTTGAGCAAATTCTCGAGGGTTAGTGCCTAGTCGTTTAGCAACACCCATAATGCCGTTTGCTTGGTAGTCACCAAATTGTGGTTTTGCAGATTGACGGACAGCCGCAGGAGAGCCTGCAGGTGCGCCAGCGGCTTCTAGAGCCTGAGATACTTTGTCATTAATCAGTGCTTGGATATTCACACGCGTTTCCTTCAATTCAAGGATGAATAAGAGTAGCCGTTATTTCGTGGGCATTAAATTTGGCTAATTATGCTTCTAGTTAACGATTTAATGCTGAAATGAACAACAGACTCTGTTTAAGTTCACAAAAATGGCGTTAATCATACCAATTTTGTGGGCTTTCTTATAGGTCGAATTGATAGAAAATTAACATTTCCTGAGGGGTTTTTGACAATCAACTTTGACCAAGCCAAGTTTGTCTATTTAGGAAAGTAAGCCACGGTACTTTTTGAGTGTTTTTTGTTAAAGCAGCGCTTGTTGCTGGAAGTAAAACTGATACCATGCTGCCATTATTTGGAGAACATAGACAATGACGATGAGCCTGAAGCAAGCTGAACTAGAACCACAACAAATGATTGCACGCCTTGATACGTTTATGACGAAAATTGAGAACCTAGGAAATGTGCTGGGTTTGGATTTAAGCTTTGCTCAAGCGGATCATATTGCATTAAGAATCAATGAAACTGAGCTTGCGAAATCAGCACACCAAGCATGGTCTGAATACGGCTCTACTATTTCAGAAGCGATGATTAACGGTCGCCCAATTGTGGTGTTGGCTTTCGATGAGCCATTGCAAAGCCTTGGTTGGAAGATTGAGTGCTTAGAGTTGCCATATCCAGCAGAAGGCAAGATTTATCCAAGCCAAGATTGGGAACATGTCGAGTTTGTGATTCCGTCTCACGCGCAAACGGCCGATGAGTATCTAGCGGATCTTAAAGAGACTTACCCGCAGTTCGCTGCTAAGTTTGAAACTTTGGCAGATCAAGGCATTAAGATAAAACTCTCTAGCCCGAAAGGTGAGGGTGAACGTTTGAATAACCCAACGGTTGCATTCAAGCATCAAGGGGTTTGCATTAAGCTGCACCCACACTCTTTGAAGAAGATTGTTGAATCTGAACAAGCTGAATTTAAGTAGAGAGTTGCGGGGAAGAGATTCCTGATCTCGCTTAGGCTCGTCGGAATGACGGGGTGTTTGATGGTGTTTGCCAGAGCCTATCTCTAGATACTGACAGGCTGAGTGTTCTAGGGCGTATGTTAGAGCCTATAGCTAGAAGGTTCATCAACGAGTTCGTTATTCCCGATAGCGACGAAGGAGTGTAGTTGGGAATCTCATAAAGCTAGTCAGATCATCAGATACAAAAAACGCGCAATGGATTAACCCTATTGCGCGTTTTTTATTGGGTTTTAACTGGAAGTCTTACTGTAATACCAATCGTAGTAA